>DAOPQX010000114.1:0-9654 GCA_035348395.1 Vicinamibacterales bacterium
GGCGCAGTTCAAGGCGTTCTCCGACCTGGGGCTGCTCGGCCTCGACCCGATCCAGGCCGGCGGTCAGCAGGTGATCCCGCGCGACGTCTTCCACGCGCTGCTCGCGCCGCAGATCCAGCGCGAGGAGTTCAAGGACGTGTGCGTGATGCGGGTCACCGGGCGCGGCCGCACGGGAGGCCGCGAGGCCGAGGCCACCATCGAGCTGGTCGATCGCTACGACGAGAAGACCGGCTTCACCGCGATGCAGCGGCTGACCGGGTGGCACGCCTCGATCATGCTGATCGCGGTGCTCGACCGGAAGGTGCGTCCCGGGGTGGTGTCGGTGGAGACCGCCGTCCCTGGCAAGACCGTGGTGGACGAGTGCCGGCGCCGCGGCTTCGCGATCGAGGAGACCATCAGCCTCGAGCCGTGAGCCCGCCTTCGCCCCCTGAGTCTTGAACCTTGAGCCTTGAGCCTTCCTTCTCCCTCGTCGCCGCCGAAGGGGCGATCCTCGAGGAGATTCTCGACCTCACGCATCCGGTGTGGGGCGAGGGGCTCGATCGCGCTTCCTACGGGCGCTACAACGCGGCCCAGCTGCGGACGCCGTGGGGCCGCTCGCACCTGCGGCGGGTGGCCCTGGTCGACGCGGAGGGCCGCTGGGTCTCGACGGCAAAGCGGTACGACCTGCGCGTGAGGGCCGGGGGACGCGAGGTGCCGGCCCTCGGCATTGGCGCGCTGTTCACCCGGCCGGAGGCGCGGCGCCGGGGCGCCGCGTCGGCGCTGCTGCGGGCGCTGCTGGCCGCGGGCGCGCAGGAGGGAGCGCGCGTCGCGCTGCTCTTCTCGGAGATTGGCACCGGCTACTACGAGCGCTTCGGCTTCCGTGCCATCCCGGTCACGCAGACCGTCCTCGAGCTGACCGCACGTCCGGCGGCCGCCCCGCCGGCGATCCCGATGCGATCGGGCGAGCCGGCCGACCTTCCCGCCATCGCCGAGATGAACCAGGGGCAGGCCGGGGCGTTTGCCTTCACGCTCGTCCGCTCTCCAGAGTACGTTGGCTTCGCGATCGCGAAGAAGCGCCTGCTCGCGGCCAGCGGAGTGCCCGGCCACCGCGAGGTCGAGTTCTTCGTGGTCGAGGAGGGTGGGCGCGCCGCCGCCTACGCGGTGGTGCTCGCGGTGGGCGACTACTGGATGGTCACCGAGTGCGGCGACCGCGACCCGTCGGGGGCGCGCGTCGGCGCCCTCATCGAGGCGATGCTCTCGCGCCCCGGCACGCGGGTGGCGCGGATCCTCGCCTGGCTCCCGCCCAACTTCCTCCCGCCGCAGTTGAGCGTCCTCTGGCGCGAGCGGCCGGCTGTCGCGATGATGGCAGCCCCGCTCGGCGGCTTCCCCCTCGTCGTGCCCCACCGCGACGAGGTCGCCTGGTGGCACGCCGACGCGTTCTGAGGGCTTTGAGCGGACCGCGGCGCACCGGCTCCCGATCCGGCCGGCGGCGGGGTCGCGGGGACTCCGCGGCGGCCTGGAGTATGATGGCCGCCACGTCTCGGGCTTTCCCCCAGGAGCTGTCCATGAAGCGCACGACCTGTCTGACCGCCTGCGTCCTGGCGATGGTGCTGGCGTTCGCCACCCTCGCCGCCGCCATCGACACGTCCGACACGAGGCTGTTGAGCCAGCCGGCCATCAGCGGATCGAACCTCGCGTTCGTCTACGCGGGCGACCTGTGGGTGTGCGGCCTCGACGGCCGGAACGTCCGCCGCCTGACCAGCAGCCAGGGGGTCTCGAACCCGGCGTTCTCCCCCGACGGATCGCTCGTCGCCTTCACCGCCCAGTACGAGGGGAACGCCGACGTCTACGTGGTGCCGGTGGCCGGCGGCGTGCCCAGGCGGCTGACGTGGCACCCGGGCCGCGACGGCGTGCAGGGGTTCACCCCCGACGGGCAGTCAATCGTCTTCTCGTCGTCGCGCACCGTCTTCAGCGGCCGGTACAGCCAGCTCTTCACGGTTCCGGTGAAGGGGGGCGCACCGGTGCGGCTCGACCCGCCGTACGCCTTCCGCGGGGCGCTCTCGCCCGACGGCACGCGCATCGCCTACAACCCGCTGTACGACGCGTTCACCCAGTGGAAGCACTACCGGGGCGGTACGCACTCGGTCATTTGGATTTACACCACCGCGACGCGCGGGGTCGATGCGGTGCCGCAGCCGCCCGACCGGCCCAACGACGTGTATCCCGCCTGGATTGGCGACACGCTCTACTTCGTCTCCGACCGGGCCGGCGAGTTCAACCTGTTCTCCTACGACACCAAGTCGAAGAAGGTCACACAGCTGACCCGCCACGACGACTTCCCCGTGCTGTACGCGTCGGCCGGCGGCGGCAAGGTGGTGTACGAGCAGGCGGGCTACCTTCACGTGTTCGATCCGGCGGCCGGGAAGAGCGCGAAGGTCACCGTCGGCGTGACCGCCGATTTGCCCGACGTCCGTCCGCGGTTCGTGAAGGGGGCGCGCCACATCCGGAACGTCGGGCTTTCGCCGTCGGGGGCGCGGGCGGTGTTCGAGACCCGCGGCGAGATCGTCACCGTGCCCGCCGAGAAGGGCGACCCGCGCAACCTCACCAACACCACCGCCGTGCACGAGCGGTCGCCGGCGTGGTCGCCCGACGGGAAGTCGATCGCGTACTTCTCCGACGCGGGGGGCGCCTACCAGCTGGTGATCGAGGCGCAGGACGGCAAGGGCGAGCCGCGGAGGTACAAGCTGAACGGCGCGGGCTTCTACGACCGCCCCGCCTGGTCGCCTGACAGCAGGAAGATCGCCTACACCGACAACGCCTGGACCCTCTCGGTACTCGACGTGGCGAGCGGCGCCACGAAGACGATCGCGACCGAGCCGATCTACGGGCCGTTCAAGACGATCGGTGCCTCCTGGTCGCCCGACTCGAAGTGGATCGCCTATACGCTCAACACCCGCAACTGGATCCAGCAGGTCCACCTGTACTCGGTCGAGCAGGGCAAGTCGTTCCCCGTGACCGATGGCCTGAGCGACGTGACCGGGCCCGTCTTCGACCGCAGCGGCAAGTACCTGTACATGCTCGGATCGACCGACGCTGGCCCCGTGCGCGACTGGTTCGCGATGTCGAATGCCGACATGCGCGCGACGAGCGCGATCTACCTGGCGGTGCTCGACAAGGAGGCCGCGTCACCCCTGGCGAAGGAGAGCGACGAGGAGGGCAAGAAGCCGGAAGGAGAGGAGAAGAAGGACGAGAAGCCGATCCAGAAGCCCGGCGACAAGGAGAAGGGCGCGGCCGCGGCGAAGCCCGAGGCGGAGAAGCCGGCCGCGGACAAGGCGCCGATCCCGCCGGTGGTGAAGATCGACGTGGAGGGGCTCCCCAACCGGATCCTCACGATACCCGTGCCCGCCGCCGAGCTTTCCGGCCTGCAGGCCGGCGAGGCGAACCAGATCTACTACGCGCGCAGCGTCGATCGGCGCACCGAGCTGCACCGCTACGACCTCGGCACGCGGAAGGACGAGACCCTGCTTCCCGACGTCAGGGGCTACCTGGTGTCGGCCGACGGCAAGAAGCTGCTCTACCGCGCCGGTGAGAACTGGGCGATCGCCTCGACGAAGGCGAAGATCGAGCCGTCGCAGGGCCGCCTCAACCTCGACGCGCTCGAGGTCAGGGTGGACCCGGCCGCCGAGTGGCCACAGATTTACGACGAGGCGTGGCGCGTGAACCGCGACTACTTCTACGACCCGACGATGCACGGCGTGGACTGGCCGGCGATGCGGAAGAAGTACTCGGTGTTCCTGCCGCACGTGGCGGTGCGCGACGACCTGAACCGCGTGATCCAGTGGATGTGCAGCGAGCTGGGCGTCGGCCACCACCGCGTCGGCGGCGGCGAGAACCGGACCGAGCCGGCGACGGTGCCGGGCGGCCTGCTTGGCGCCGACTTCACCATCGAGAACGGCCGCTACCGCTTCGCGAAGGTCTACGGCGGCCTGAACTGGAACCCCGAGCTGCGGTCGCCGCTGACCGAGCCGGGCGTGAACGTCCGCGCCGGCGAGTACCTCCTGGCGGTGAACGGCCAGGACCTGCGGGCCGACACCAGCGTCTACGCCCCCTTCGAGAACACCGCCGGGAAGATCGTCGAGATCACCGTGGGGCCCAACCCCGACGGCAGCGGCTCGCGGACCGTCAGCGTGGTGCCGATCGCGAACGAGGGCGCCCTGCGGAACCGCGACTGGGTGGAGGGCAACCTGCGGCGAGTCACCGAGGCCACCCAGGGCCGCGTGGCCTACGTGTACGTCCCCAACACGTCCACGATGGGACACACGTACTTCAAGCGCTATTTCTACCCGCAGGCAGACCGCGACGCGATCATCGTGGACGAGCGGTTCAACGGCGGCGGCTCGGTGGCCGACTACTACACCGACCTGCTGCGCCGGCCGCACGGCGCCTACTGGGCCACCCGCTACGGCGCCGACTTCGCCACGCCAACCGCCTCCATCCAGGGGCCGAAGGTGCTGCTGGTCGACGAGACGGCCGGCTCGGGGGGCGATTTGTTCCCCTGGATGTGGCGCAAGTTCGCCCTGGGGCCGATCGTCGGCAAGCGGACGTGGGGCGGCCTGGTTGGGACGCTGGGCTTCCCCGTGCTGATGGACGGCGGGATGGTGACCGCGCCGAACCTTGCCATCTGGACCGAGGACGGCTGGGTGGTGGAGAACGAGGGCGTGCCGCCCGACATCGAGGTCGAGCAGAACCCGGCCGACCTGATCGACGGCAAGGACCCGCAGCTCGAGCGGGCGATCCAGATAGTGCTGGAGGAGCTGAAGAAGAGGCCGCCCTCGCGCCCCACGCGCCCGGCGTGGCGGAGCGTGCCGAAGGAGCGGGGGATCAAGTAGGAGGGTTCAGGAATCGGGATTCAGGATCCCTGAATCCTGAATCCCGATTCGCCTAACCCCCGCTGATCATGTGGATGACCTCGACGTTCGCGCCGTCGGAGATCTTGGCCTTGTCGTACGTCCCGCGCTTCACGAGTTCGCCGTCCACCTGCACGACCAGCATCCGGAAGATGTAGTTGCGGATCCTGAGGACATCCGCCACCGTCATGCCGGGCTGCCAGTCGAGCGGCTCACCGTTCACCGTGATCATCGCTAATCGACAACCTCTCTGCGCCCTCCGCGTCTCTGCGGTGAATCCGTGACCGGGATCCCTACTCCCCCAGGTGCGGCCGCACCACCTCCACCACCTCCGGGAAGTCGATCTTGAACTTCCTGAGCGTCTCGAGGGTCGGGATGGCGTTGTTGGTCCAGCCGCGGCGCCTGTAGACCGCGTCGCAGAGCTTGTTGTAGCGGTCCTCGCGCCAGGCGCGGTGAAGCGCCATCTTTTCCTCGGTGCTCTTCCCCTCGGGGTCCACGCCGATCAGCTCCTTCAGCTGCTTGTCGTACCGCTCGGCGCGCGACTCGTACTCCTCGACCGTCAGCGGCCCCATCGAGCGGTACGGCGGCCAGTCGCTCTTCCGGCCGCCCACGCCCATCCGCAGGTTGAACACGCGCTGGAAGTTGTAGACCCCCTCCGACATGCGGATGAAGTCATCGATCGTGACGTTCTGCCCCGTGATGCCCGCGTACAGCTCGGTGTAGTTGTGGACGTGCTCGGGCACCTTCGCGGCGTTCTTCCCGTGCTTCGCGTTGTCCTCGGGCTCGATGTCGTTCCACGGCAGCTTGCAGAGGCCCATCAGCCCGAACCAGGTGCGGAACAGCGGGAAATAGTGAAGCGCCTCGGCCTTGTCCTCGAAGGTCGGGATCTGGTTGTTCACCATGTCCATGAAGATCAGCCACGCCTCGTCGTGCTGCGGCCCCTTGTTGGTGAGCGCGTAGCCGCCCTGCTGCGCCAGCGACTCCTTCGACTGGTACTGCGAGTACTCCAGCCCCTTCACCTGCATCCCGAAGTCGCGCATGAACTGCAGGTCGCCCCAGCCCTGCTCGGCGAAGTACTCCTGCATGTACTTCACCCCCTGCCCCACGATCACGCCGAACCCCTCGCCGCGGGCCATCTGGTGCAGCAGCTCCACGTGCGACGCGCCGTTGCCCCAGCTCAGGTCGAGGCCGCCGGTCCGCTCGGCGTTGAGGATGCCCCGCTGCCAGCACTCCATCGCGAACGCGCAGCAGGTGCCGAACGAGATCGTGTCCACCCCGTAGGTGTCGCAGTAGAAATTCGACTCGAGGATCCAGTCGGGGTCGAAGATGCCGCAGTTCGATCCGAGGCCGGCGGCCGTCTCGTACTCGGGGCCGTCCACCGTCACCAGGTGGCCCTTGTACGGCCCGGTCATCACCTTGTGGCAGTCGGCCCCCTTGGCGCACGCCATGTGGCAGCCGTACCAGCAGCCGTCGAAGATCCCCTGCGTGAACCGCTTCTCCCACACCGGCGAGGCGATCTTGTCGATGTCCTTGTGCTTGCCGTACTGGAAGTTGTGGACCGGCAGCAGGTCGTACGCGTCCATGATCTCGACCAGGTGCGCCGTGCCAATCTTCCGCATCTTGCACTGCTGGTCGTCGAAGTCGTGGATCTCCTTCGCCAGGACCCGGCCGACGGCGGTCGTGCGCTTGAAGTCGGCCGCCTGGTTCATGTCGGGCCTCAGCTTGAAGCCGTGCACGACCAGCGCCTTGAGCTTCTTGTCGCGGAACACCCGGCCGATACCCCCGCGCCCCGCCTGCTTCAGCCGCGCCGCGCCCCGCTTCGGGTCGTACCACGAGAAGTTCAGGCAGCCGATCCGGCTGTGGTCGGCCCCCTTGCCCGCCGACACCACCGACACGTTCACGAAGTCCTTCTCGTCGTCCGCGTACTCGTGCATGAAGACTTCGGCCGCGACGTGGCTGTCGTAGTTCTCCTCGGGAGCCTCCTCGATCGTGATCGTCTTCTTCGGGCCGTCGATGACCACCACCACGTCCCGGTCGGCCTTGCCCTGGATCTCGAGCGCGTCGTACCCGCAGAACTTCATGAGCGGGCCGAAATAGCCGCCGACGTTGCTGTCGATCGGGATGCCCGTCAGCGGCGACAGCGTCACCACCAGCGACTTGCCCGATCCCGCGTACGCGGTGTTCCCGGCCAGCGGGCCCGGGCTGATGATGATGTCGTTCTCGGGGTCGTCCCACTTGGTGGTGGGCTTGATGGCGTTCCAGAGGTACCAGAGCCCGAAACCCCGCCCGCCGATGAAGACGTCCTTCATCTCCTGCGTGACCTTCTTCTCGCTGACCTTCAGCGTGGAGAGGTCGATGTGCAGCGTGCGGTTGGTGTAGCCCCGCACCGGCAGGCTGGGCTCGAACTCGTGCCGAAGGAGAACCCTGTGCGCCGCCTTCTGGCGGGCAACGTCCTCCGTGTACGAAGTGCGGGTCTTGTAGTCGTACGTGGTCGTCATGGCCACTCCTTCAGGCTCGCGGTCTGGGCGGTTTCGGAGAGTTCGAGAAACGGCCGGGCTGTCCGGGGCAAACCTCCGCCCGGAAACCTGTGGGGGACCGTAGACCATGATCTGCCAGACCGCCGGACCGAGGCAAGCGGTGGAGGGCCGCCCGGGCTAGCGCACCCGCGTCCGGCTCTGCTCGCGGAAGAACTGCTGGAGGTAGTGCGGGCCGCCGGTCCCCTTGCCGGTGGACCCGCTCGCCTTCCAGCCGCCGAAGGAGTTCTGCCCGGGCCAGGCGCCGGTCGTCGCTCCCGCCCGCCGGTTCGCGTAGACCACGCCCGCCTGGATACCCTCGAAGAACGTCTCGACCTCGCGCTCGTCCTCCGAGAAGATGCCCGCCGTCAGCCCGTAAGAGGTCCGGTTCGCCAGGTCCAGCGCCTCGTCCAGCGTCAGGACGTCGGCGACGACGGTGAGCGGGACGAACAGCTCCTCGCGGAAGAGCCGGTGGTCGCGCGGCAGACCGTCGATCACGGTGGGCTCGACGTAGTAGCCGTGATCGAACAGCCCGCCCGACAGGCGGCGTCCACCCACGAGAACCCGGCCTCCGTCGCGCTTCGCCTCCTCGATCGCCTGCTCGTAGTTGCGGACGGCGCGCTCGTTGATCACCGGCCCCATCCAGACGTCGCGCTCGAGGGGGTTGCCGACCTTGATGGCCCTGGTCTTCTCGACGAGCATCTCGACGAAGCGGTCGCGCACCTGGCGGCTGGCGTAGACCCGCGAGCAGGCCGAGCACTTCTGGCCGCTCGCGCCGAAGGCCGACCGCATCACGCCGTCCGAGGCCTTCTCCGGGTCGGCCGACGCCATGACCAGCGCCGGGTTCTTCCCCCCCATCTCGATGATCAGCGGCCGCGGCACGGGGCGCGCCCCGTTCTGCCGCAGCAGCATCATCCCTACCTCCATCGACCCGGTGAACACGAGGCCGTCCACCCCGTCGTTGTTCGCGATCTCCTCGCCAACAGGCACGCCGGGACCGTTCACGAGGTTGAAGGCGCCGGGCGGCAGGAACTCGGAGGCGATCTCGGCCAGCGGGACGCAGGCGAGCGGCGTGTCCTCGGCCGGCTTGCAGACGACGGTGTTGCCGGCGAGCAGGGCCGCCGCCGTCGGCCCCGCCGCCAGGGCGAGCGGGAAGTTGAACGGGGCGATGACGCCGAACACGCCGTAGGGCCGCAGCACGCTCAGGCTTTCCTCGCGCGAGCCGGGCAGCCCCATCAGGTTGGCGAAGCCGTCGGTCTGCTCCATCCGGTCGCAGTAGTAGTCGAAGAAGTCGGCCGCCTCCTCGACCTCGCCGACGCACTCGAGGCGGTTCTTCCCGACCTCGTAGCCGATGATCGCCGACAGCTCGGCACGCCGCTCGCGGATGCGCTGCCCCATCCTCCTGACGATGCGGACCCGCTCTTCCCAGCCAACGCGGCTCCACTCGGGGAAGGCCCGGCGGGCGGCCGCGATCGCCTCGCGGGTCTGCTCGCGCGTCGCGGCCGTGAAGCGGCCGATCAGGATGCGGGTGTCGATGGGGCTGCGGTCTTCGAACTCGCCCCCCTCCCCCTCCACCTGGCGCCCCCCGACGAGCATCGGGTGCGACCGGCCGAAGCCGGCCCTCACGCGCTCGATCGCCTCGTCGAGATCGCGGTGCAGGTCCGCCATCTGGTCGGCGCTCATCGTGGCGTAGGTGATCTTCGCCTGGGCGGGTTTCAGCTCGCTCTGCGGCATGCGGGGGCCTCGTCAGTTGTTGAGATTCTTCGATGATACCATGAGGGCCCGATGGCCTCCCGCGCCCGCCTCTTCGCCATTTCCTGCCTCGCGATGTTCGTCTTCGGGATGGTGATCGCACTGCTCGGCACGCTCTTCGGGCTGCCGGAAACCAGGGCCAGGCTGGCCATCGACCTCGCGCAGCAGGGGCAGCTGCTGAGCGTCATGTTCACCGGCCTGCTGGCCGCCACCATCGTCGCCGGGCCGACGCAGGACCGGTTCGGGGCGAAGCTCGTGTTGGTGGCGGCGGCGGGAGCGGTCGCGGTCGCGCTGGTTCTGCTGGCCCTCGCGCGAAGCTTCTCGAGCGCGGCCGTCTGGGCCGGGCTGCTGGGGATCGGCGCCGGGTGGCTGAACCTCGGCGCCAACGCGCTCGTGTCGGAGGTCTACCCCGAGAGCCGCGGCCGCATGCTCAACCTCACCAACGTCTTCTTCGGCGTCGGCGCGCTGTTCGTCCCGCTGCTCGTCTCGGTCGCGTTCGGCGT
>DAOPQX010000115.1:0-9575 GCA_035348395.1 Vicinamibacterales bacterium
AGCCGAGGGCCACCACGAACTGCCCGAGCACGAGTGCGGCGGCCGCAGCCGCGTCGAAACCGTCCTGTGCCGGGTGACGCCGCCACCGCGACACCTCACGCCAGGCGAGCGCGAACGCGGCCAGCAGAATGGCGCCAGCCATCGCGACGAACCTGCCCGCCGGCGGGGCAGCGCCAACCATCCACGCGGTCAGCACGAGCGCCGAGAGGACCGTCGCCCCGGCGTGCAGCCTGCCTCCGCGTACGGCCAGTGACGCGGCAGACGCGGTCACCTGGATCGCGGCCACGGTGGCGAGCAGCAACCACGGCTGCGCGGGCAGCCACCGCTGCACGGCCAGTGGGATCAGCAACGCCTGGGGCGCGAGCGCCAGGAGTTCGAAACCGGCCAGCGGCAAGAGTGCGCTGCCGCGCCTGAAGCGCGCGGCCGCGAGCGGCACCGCGAGGAAGAACAGCGCCAGCACGGCGTAGACCGCGAGCGTCGCCGGCCAGTTCGCGGGCCCAACGTGACGGCCGGACCAGATCACGGCCCAGGCGACGGCGAGCCAGGCGGCCAGGAAGTACGGAAGGGCTTGTTCCTCTTCGACCGAGTGCACGGCGACGAGCGCGGTCAGGCCGAGCAGCACCGCGAGGGGATTGGCCGGCGAGGCGAACGCGGGCTCGGTGAGGGCGAGACCGGGAAACAGGACGAGCAGTGCCGGCGCCGCGAGCGCTGCGCGTTCGGCCAGGCCCGTGAACGGGCGGCCGCCGTGCCGCGCCTGGCGGTGCGCCCACAGGTAGAACACGACGAAGAGGGCGACGAACCCCAGCACCGCCGGCCAGCGCCCGGCGGGGACGCCGTTGAGACCCCACCACTCCAGCAGTGCGAGCACCGTCGTCGCGGCGCCCAGCGCGTGCAGCTCCTGCGGCCCTCGCGTCCGGGCGATGACGAGCAGGGCGGCGTCGATCACGAACAGGAACCCGAACACCAGCGGGAAGCGCTCGCCGTAGCCCGGGACCATCACGAGGTAGAGCACGAGCAGCAGGGGCAGGGCGGCGTTGGCGCCCGCCATCGTGCGGAAGCGTTCCTGGCTCTCCGGCCCTTCGTCTTCGCGTCGAGCGCTCACCCCGAGCAGGCCCCACGCGAGCAGCGGGAAGACAGTGAAGATGGCGAGGGCCAGCCCCAGGCGGTCGGGCGACAGGAACGAGAGTACCCAGCCCCACTGGTAGAGCGTCGTGAAGACGAGGCTCAGGGCCACCAGCGGCGCCCAGCGGCGGCGGTAGGCGACGAGGCCCAGACCGGCGTTGAGCAGCAGCAGGTAGCCGAAGAGCGTGAAGGGACGGTCCTCGCCCGACGACAGCAGGGCAGGCGCCGCGAACCCGCCCAGCAGGCCGAGCAGCGCAATGAAGAGCGAGTCGTGCCGCAGCGACAGCCACACCGCCACCGCGGCCACTGCGACGAGCGACGCGAAGGCCGGCAACGGCCCGATCAGCGACCAGAGCGCGTGTGCCGCGTAGAACGACGAGAAGAGGATCACGAGCCCGGCAGCGGCAAGGGCGCCGGCGGTGACCGCGTATCGCCCGGCACGGCGCGTCTCGCAGGCGATGAGGAGCACGATCCCCGCGACGATCCCCATCCCGAGGCGAACGGGCGGCTGCAGCCACCCGCTCTGGATCGAGTAGCGGAGGAAGAAGATGCCGCCAAGCGCCAGGGCAATCCCCGCGATCCAGGAGAACAGCTTCACCCCGACGAGCGCCTCCCACTCGATCGCGGGGGAGGACGGCGAGGCTGGTTGTGGCGCCGCGGGCGGGGGAGCAGGGGGTGGTGGCGGGTGGACGCCCCCCGGCGCCGGCGGTGGAGCAGCCGCGGCAGGCGGCGGTGGAGGAGGCGGCGCCTGCGGGATCGGTGGAGGAGGCGGTGTCTGCTGGATCGGGCGAGGAGCCGGGGGCGTCTGCTGAATCGGGGGAGCGGAAGGCGCCCAGGGGCTCTGCGCCTCGAGGTCCGTCACGCGACGCTGAAGCCGCGCAACCCAGACGAACAGGATCAGCACCGCGACGAGCAGCAGGAGCATGCGCGGCCGGATCCTAACACGCCTGCAGAAGCAGCTGCGTGTCAGTGGCGGCGCGTCAGTCGCGCCGGCGGCCTCGCGCGGGCGACACGTCGATTGCGAGCGCGACGACCAGGCCCACGATGGGCCAGAGCGTCCAGTTCCCCCCGAACCACTGCTGCACGGCCGTGTACCACAGCAGGGTGGTGGGCAGGAAGACGAAGCCCAGGATGGGCCAGAGCACGGTGTCGAAGACGCCCCGGAACCAGCCGGTAAACAGCCACAGCAAGAGGATCACCAGCCGTGGGGCAATGAGCGCGGCCAGGGCGAGGAGACAGGGCATCGGGGGAGGATACCGCGGAACAAGGCCTGCCGCGCCGTAGTGGCACAGGCGTCCCGCCTGTGGGCACCCTCAGGGCGCTTGACTCAGCAGGCGCGGTTGCCTATCGTTCCGGGTCAAGGAGGACCTCCATGCCACACCGGTTCGTCCTCGTGGGTTTCTTCGCGCTGGTGGCGCTCGCGGCGCTCGCCGCCTGCGGCGGCGGGACGGCATCCGGCGACCTCGACAAGCTGCAGGTGACCCTGTCGCAGTTCGCGGTCACGGTGACCAACACCTCGGGACAGGTGCTGACCGAAGTGGTGGCGGAGATCAACCCGACCTCGCCGGCCACTCCCTTCAAGACCCGCCCCGAGACGATGGGTGCCGGGGAGACGCGGACGCTGGCCCACACCAGCTTCATGGACCGCGACTCGGTGCCGTTCAGCCCTCGCACGGCAAAGGGGAGGAAGGTCATCGTGACCGCGAAGGACGTGGACGGCACAGAGCTCAAGGTGGAGCTGCCCTTCAAGCTGTGATCGAGCGGGGCGAGGACGATCGCGCCGCGCCGGGAGGAGAATGATGACGCCCCTCGTGCCCCTCGTGGTGGCCTGCGCCGTCGTGTCGGCGCTTGCGGGCCCCCTTCAAGGACAGGACATGGAACGGCCGCGACTGACGGTGAACCCGACCCCCGACTTCGAGGTGACCGGCCTCGGCGACGCCGCCGCCTGGCGGCAGGCCGAGTGGACGCCGATGCCAAGGCGGCAGCCCGACAACCACCCCTACGACACGCGCTTCAAGGTGCTCTACTCGGACACGGGGCTGTACGTCCTCATCGAGGGCACCGACCGCTCGCTCACGGCCACCATGACCGAGGACTTCATGGATCTGTGGAACGAGGACGTGTTCGAGGTCTTCCTCTGGACCGACGAGCGCTACCCGGTGTACTTCGAGTACGAGATCTCGCCGCTCGGGCGGGAGCTGCCAATCCTCGTGCCGAACTTCGGCGGCGAGTTCCTGGGCTGGCGGCCGTGGCACTACGAGGGCGAGCGGATGATCCGCAAGGCGACCTCGATCGTCGGCGGGCCGAAGGAGCCGAAGGCGGCGATCGAGGGGTGGCGGGCCGAGTTCTTCATCCCGTACGCGCTGTTGAAGCCGTTGCAGAACGTGCCGCCGAAGCCTGGCACCCGCTGGCGTGCGAACTTCTACCGGATGGACTACGACGGCGGGAAGCGCACCACCTGGCAGTGGGCGCCGGTGCAGGGCACGTTCCACCAGTTCCAGAAGTACGGCGAGCTGGTGTTCGGCGGGAAGTAGAAGTAAGGCCTGGAGGCTGACGGCCCGCGCCGGCGGGCCGTCAGCCTCCCAGGGGTCGTGGTGCCGCTCAGCGAACCTGCGACGGAACCGTTTCCGCCCCCAGCCCGCGCGCCTTCAGGTCTCTCCAGATGATCCAGGCGGCCCCGACGGCGAGCAGCAGCAGCAGCGCCGCCACCAGCCCGCTGCCGAACAGCAGCTCGCCGAGGCCGAAGAGAACCGAGTACACGACAACGATCCCCAGGCCCCAGTTGAGGAACAGCCGCCCGAAGCCGGTGTCGCCCTGGACCTCGGGTGCGAGGGCCGCCACGCGCTTCCAGCCGGCGCCGCCGGGGTACGTGCGCCGGTAGAACTTCACCAGCGTCGCGTCGTCGGTCGGCCGGGTCGCGAAGGTGACCGCCAACCACACGATCGTGGTGCCGAGCACCGTCGGGTACAGCGTGATCGGAGGCTGGATGTCGAACCCGTACCGGGCGATCGGATAGATCACGAGCGGCGCGATCATCGCCGCGATCTCCGACCACGCGTTCACCCGCCACCAGAACCAGCGGAGGATGAGCACCGCGCCCATCCCGGCGCTGGCGTTGATGACGAACTCCCAGGCGCCAGAGATCCGGGTCAGGAAGTAGCGCGTGACGATCAGCGAGAACACCGTCATCAGGACGACGCTCACCCGGGAAACCAGGACGTAGTGCTTCTCCGAGGCGTCGGAGCGGATGAACCGCCTGTAGAAGTCGTGGACCAGGTAGGAGGTGCCCCAGTTGAGCTGTGAGGCGAGCGTGGACATGTACGCCGCCAGGAAGACCGCGATCAGCAGCCCGAGCACGCCTGCCGGCAGGTAGCGCACCATCAGCTTGGGATACATCACGCCGGGATCGACCGTGTTCTCGTACTTCTCGTACATCGCCCTGAACTCGGGCGTCTGGGCTTCGAGACCCCCGCCCCTGAGCGTGGCGGGGTTCGAGTAGGCGGCCACCACCTGCTCGTAGAGGGCCGGGTTCTCGGCGCGGACCATTTCGGCGTTCTCGGCTCGCGGGAGGATCACCAGCGCCGCCAGCGCGACGAGGATCCAGGGCCAGGGACGCAGCGTGTAGTGCGCGATCGTGAACCACAGGGTGGCGAAGAGGCTGTTCTTCTCGTCCTTGGCCGACATCATGCGCTGGGCGACGTAGCCGCCGCCGCCCGGATCCGCTCCCGGGTACCACGCGGACCACCACTGGACGCCGATGTACGCGAGGAACGCCCCCGCCGACATCGCGAGGACGCCGCCTGTGACCCCCTCGGCGCTCACCGTTCCCACCCTCGGAAGGAAGTCGAGCACCTGCGGCGCGAGCTTGCCCTTCAGGGCGACGAGCCCTCCGACCTCGGGCAGCCGCAGGACGAGGACCGCCAGGACGATGCAGCCCACCATGGCGAAAACGAACTGGAAGCTGTCGGTGCGGGCCGTGCCGGCCAGGCCGGACGCCGACGCGTACACTGCCAGGATGACGGCCGCGATCACCACGAGCAGGAAGGGGTCGACGCCGGGAACGGTGACCTTGAAGATCTTCTCCATCGCCTTGTTGACCCACCCGAGGACGATGGCGTTCATGAAGAGGCCGAGGTAGACGGCGCGGAACCCGCGGAGGGCGGCGGCGGCCGTGCCCGAGTAGCGGAGCTCGACGAACTCCACGTCGGTCATGATGTTGGCACGCCGCCAGAGCCTGGCGAAGAAGAAGACCGTCAGCATCCCCCCGATGGCCAGGTTCCACCAGAGCCAGTTGCCGGCGATGCCGTTGCGCGCGACCAGCTCGGTGACGGCCAGGGGCGTGTCGGCGGCGAAGGTGGTGGCCACCATCGCCGTGCCCGCGATGTACCACGGCATGTCGCGGCCCGACAGGAAGAACTCGCCGGTGTCCTTGCCCGCCTTCTTCGAGTAGTAGGCCGCGATGCCGAAAATCACCAGGAAGAACCCGACGATGACGACGATGTCCAGCCAGTGGAAACTGTACATGATGAATTGTCCGAGCGTGAAAGGTTCACCAGGCGGCCGGCCTTCGGCTCGCCCCTGGGGACGGGACGCTATTCTATACCGCTCACCGTTTTGGCGTGAAACGGCCCGAGACTGGGAAGGGAAGGGCCCGTGCCTGCGAACCGAGAACTCCGCTGGCCTGGCGCTTGAGGGGCTTCGAATCGATGGCGAACAAGATCCAGCCCGCTTCGCGTGTCAGCTGGCTTGCCAGCCGTAGCTCACCGAGGAGGAAGGCAGTCGGAAGTGAGCGGAGGCATGGCGTCCCCAGCGGGAGTCGAACCCGCGTTTCGGCCTTGAAAGGGCCGCGTCCTGACCACTGGACGATGGGGACGGGCGAGAACATTTCATCCTAGCACAGCATGGGCCCCGGCAACTCGGCGTGTAGACCGTGAGGGCTCGAGTAGGTGGGGCGACGTCTGCAGAGCGTCCGCGCAGGGCGCGGAAGGGCAGGGCAGCGACGACTGGGATTTCGATCCGTCGATCGGAATCCCGCGATCCAGGGCGGGACTGGAGCTGGGATCGGATTCGGGCGGCAAGCACCGGGGGGGCGTGACGGGGACGCGCGGTGCGGGAACGAAAGCGTCAGACGGCGACGGCCGTCTTCTCCGGGAGCGCGGCCTGCGGTGCCTGCGGCGCGCGCGTGCCGCTGACCGCCGGCATCTCGACGCGGCAGTGCAGTTCGGCGCCCTCCGCCACGGCCAGCGCGGGGGTGGCGAGGCTGCCCGAGACCGAGGCGCGCGGCCGCACGTCGATGCGCACCCGGGCGATGACGTTGCCCTGCAGGCTCCCGTGGACGATGACCGACGGAACGGTGAGATCGCCGACAACCGACGACCCGGGCGCGAGCATCAGCTCTCCCGCGTCCAGGTGGACGTCGCCCTCGACCCGTCCGGCAATGGTCAGGTCCTCGCCCGACGACACCACTCCCTTGATGACGACCGATGGACCGATGTAGTTCATCGCACCTCCGGCGGGGCGCTGGGCAAGGACCATACCGCACGAAATGTGCCCGTTGTTCGCGCCCCCGGTTTCGATCGGGCCGGGCATTCCGCACGACATCGTGATCGAATCACCGATTTGTCGGAAGGCCGCAGGTGGGCGAGGGTTGACAAAAACAGCGGTTCCCCCTTGACAGCACGGCAGGCTGAGGCAGACTGTACCGGTCCAGGTTGTAGCCCCCTTCGGCGGGAGGAGCACTCATGAAGAAGCACGCGGCCAGGATGGCAGTGATGGCGCTGGTCGCCCTGGTCCTGGGGAGCGGGGTGGCCCTGGCCCAGGTCGAAACCTGCTCGGCCGTCGGCACCTGGATCATGAAGGTGCCGAGCGGGGGCGAGCTGATCGCGGTGGTGACCCGCGGAAACCTGAGAACGTCAGGCGGCCAGATCGAGGCGAGCTGGGTGGTCTGGGAACCGACCCTCGCCAGCCGGTTCCCAGCCGTGCGAACCACCGATCCCAAGGGCGCGTGGGAGGAGGTCGGGGTGGTGCCGATGCCCGCCCGCACCAACTTCACCTGGATTGCGCACGGGATGGGCGCCTTCGGCTCGCCGCTGTACGTGCTGCGCGGGCGCGGCTACGTCACCTTCCAGGGATGCGACCAGGCCACCTTCACCACGGCGATGGACCTGTTCCTGCCCTCCCACAACGTGTGGCTGGATGCGCCGCTGGTGACGCTCGGCCCGGAACCGTGGAGCGCCACGCGGATGCCGGTCGTGCCGCTCGCCGACCCGAACGCGCCGGTCACGACCGGCGCGCGGCGCTAGCCTCTCGAGCGCGATTCGATGCGCGGGCGGTCAGCCGCCCGCGCCCCTTCTCCGCGCGCCCACGGCGCGGCCGCCCCTGCCGGCCCCGATCCCGCTGCTCACAGCTCCCGGATCTTGACGTTGCGGAACCAGATGGCGTAGCCGTGGTCCTGGAGGCCGATGTACCCCTCCCTGGCGATGCCCTCGGTGAAGCCGGGGAACGTCTTGAACTTGCTGTTCTCGACCAGCTGGTCCCACTCGGGCGTCCAGAGCGTGTACTCGACCACCTTCGAGCCGTTCTGCGTGTGGGTGACCTTGCCGTTCTCCACCCGGATGACGATCGTGTTCCACTCGCCCGCGGGCTTCACGGTCTTGGGGTCGGCCGCCAGCATGTCGTACAGCGAACCGGCGAGGTGGCTCGGGATCTTGTTGTCGGTGGCATCCACGTTGTCGAGCACCTGCACTTCGGGCGCCGCGTAGTAGATCGGCTGGCCCGGCACCTCACGGACGTTGTAGAAGATCCCTGAGTTGCCGGCCTTCTCGGTCTTCCAGTCGATCGACAGCTCGAAGTTCCGGAACTTCCGCACGCCGTAGAGGATGTCGCCGCCGGCGCCCTGGCCGGGCTTCCGGCCCGGGGCCGTGAACACCTTCATCGCCCCGTCCTCGATCACCCAGTTGGCGGGCATGGCGGTGCCGTTGCACTGCCGCCACCCGTCGAAGTCGACCCCGTTGAACAGCAGCACCCACCCCTGCTTCTTCTCCGCGCCGGTGAGCGTGTTGGGCGTCTGCGATTGGGCGGGGCTGCTGGCGGTGAGGCCGATCACGACGGCCGCCGCCGAAACCAGGATGCGCGTGATCATCGATCCGTTCCTCCGTGGCGAAGTCCGAAGGCCATAGCTTACAGGATCCTCCTGGGAGCCGGGCGGAGAGCAGGTAGGACCAGGATCCTGCTTCCCGTTCGAGTGCATTGATAGCGGACTAGTCGAGTCTTGATTTCCGTCAGCCCCGAACCCGGCAGAATCCCTGCCGCGGATGATCCGAACGTGCGCTCTCGCTGCCGCCGGCCGCGCGTTGCGAGCGGCCAACGGTGCGAATCTTGCCGCAATCTGGCCGGAAACGGTGCTCCCAGCCCTCCCACTCGATTCCGCCTGCCGCTGTTGGGACGCACGTCCTACGGAGTGTGGCGTGAATGGTGCAGAGAGGGCGCGCGAGATATCACAAGCTGAACCTATTTCCGCGAGACGTAGCGGCCGGACGGCCGCGACGGACGTGCAAGCCGACAGGGGGCAAGAGTCGATGTCTGAATTTCAGAGGGTGCGGGTCGTGCTGCTGGCACATTGGCCCGTGGTGCGTGCCGGTCTCCGGAGGCTGCTCGAACATCACGAGGACGTGAGGGTGGTTGGCGAGTTCGGGGCGATCGACGAGGTGCTGGCGGCACGAGAGCACTGTGACGTCATCGTCGTCGATCCAGACTGCGAGGAGATCTCGCTGCGGGCCGTGTCGGTGCTTGCCGAGGGCTGCGAGAGCCGGATCCTGGTGTTCACCTCGTCGGGCGACGCGCGAGTCTGCACGCGGGCCATCGAGCTGGGCGCCTCGGGCGTGGTCTCGAAGGACGCCTCGGCTTCGGTCGTCGTCCGGGCCGTGTTGAAGGTGCACGCCGGTGAGCTGTGGCTCGACCGGGCGAAGACGGCGGCCGTCCTCTCTCGCGCCATCCGCCGGCGCCACGACCCGGAGACGCTGAAGATTGCCAGCCTGACCAAGCGGGAGCGCGAGATTGTCGCCCTGGTGGGGGAGGGGCTGCGCAACAGCGCGATCGCCGAGCGGCTGTTCATCAGCGAAGCGACCGTGCGCAATCACCTGACGTCGATCCTGGGCAAGCTCGAACTCGCCGACCGCTTCGACCTGGCGGTGTACGCGTTCCGCCACGAGCTGATCCCGCCGCCCGAGGCGGTGCGCGTTGCGCCGGCGGCCGCCGACGCTTCGGCCCGGCCGCGGCCCGTTCCGGTTCCAATCGCCCGCGCGGCGACCCAGTACGTGGCGCGTCCGGGCGGCGTCAACGGGTGAGGCGGACATGTACGAGCAGTTCTACGGCTTGCTCGAGCGCCCCTTCGATCTGACGCCGAACCCGCGGTACCTCGTCCTCACACCGTCCCATGAGGAGGCCCTCGGGAA
>DAOPQX010000116.1:0-9558 GCA_035348395.1 Vicinamibacterales bacterium
GCGCCTCGACCAGCCGCTGGCGCTCCTTGGCCGCCTGGTACTCCGCGTTCTCGCTGAGAGCGCCGAGCTCGCGCGCCCGCTTGATCTCCTTCGGCAGCTCCATCCGAAGCTCGCGCTCGAGCCCCTGTATTTCATCCTCGAACCGCTTGACCAGGCTGTCCTTGATCGTCATCGCCCGTGCACGCGCTCCCTTCCACCCGAACCGCGAGAAAACTCTAGAGTTTCCTGGCGATCTTAGCACAGTCTGCTATGCTGGTCGGCGCCCGCGAGAGTTCATGAAGCGCCTGACCAGCCGCCATCACCCGCTCGTCGCCGCCTGCCGCGCGATCGCGCGCGGGGGCGACACGGGCGGCCGCATGCTGCTGGACGGACCCCACCTGGTTGAGGAAGCGCTCGGCAGCGCCGTCGAGATCGAAGCCGCAGTGCTCGACGCCGCCTTCGCGGCGTCGGAGGAAGGCGCGGCCATCCTCCACGGCCTGGCGGGCGCCGGCATCGACGCCCTGACCGCGGCGCGGCCCGTCCTCGA
Source organism: Vicinamibacterales bacterium (assembly GCA_035348395.1). Lineage (GTDB taxonomy): Bacteria > Acidobacteriota > Vicinamibacteria > Vicinamibacterales > Fen-181 > JARKSS01. The sequence goes on from DAOPQX010000116.1 coordinate 527, forward strand.
GGCCATGAGTCCCGTGACCCACCCGTCCGGCATCGTCGCCATTGCCAGGCGTCCGCCGACCGAGATGGCCCGTGCCCTTGGCGGCGCCCTCCCCCTGGCCGTCGTCGGCGTGGACGTGCAGGACCCGGGCAACGTCGGGGCGATCGTGCGGGCCGCCGAGGCGGGCGGCGCGACCGGCGCAATCTTCTGCGGCGCGAGCGCCGACCCGCTGGGCTGGAAGGCGCTTCGCGGGTCGATGGGAAGCGCCCTGCGGCTGCCGCTGGCCGTGGCCTCGTCGGCCGGCGAGGCGATTGCGGCAGCCAGGAGGGCGGGCTTGCGCGTGGTCGCTGCCGTCGTGCGCGGAGGCGACCTGTTGCACGAGAGCGACTTCACGCCCCCGACCGCCCTGCTGGTCGGCGGCGAGGGCGGCGGACTCGGGCCCGAGGTGATCGCCGCAGCCGACGCCGCCGTCGTCATCCCGATGACTCCCCCGGTCGAGTCGCTGAACGTGTCGGTGGCCGCGGCGCTGCTCGTGTACGAGGCGCGCCGCCAGCGCGTCCTGGCCGCGGCGCGGCCGAAGGGCACCGGGAGGCAGGCGACGTGAGCACCGGACGGCTGTTCGAGGACGAACCCCGCGAGGAGGGGGGCGGGCGGAGCCTGAGGCCGCCGCTGGCCGACCGCGTGCGGCCGCGCGGCTTCGACGAACTGGTCGGCCAGGAGGAGCTGCTCGCCCCCGGCCGGCCGCTCCGCGTGGCGATCGAGCGCGACCTGCTGCAGTCGATCATCCTGTGGGGGCCGCCCGGGACGGGCAAGACGACGCTTGCCCGGCTGGTGGCACAGGTGACGCGCGCGCATTTCATCTCCTTCAGCGCCGTCCTCTCGGGCATCAAGGAGATCAAGGCGGTGATGGCCGAGGCCGAGCAGGCGCGCCGCCAGCTCGGGCGGCGCACGATCGTCTTCGTGGACGAGATCCACCGCTTCAACAAGGCCCAGCAGGACGCGTTCCTGCCGCGCGTCGAAGCTGGCGACATCGTGCTCATCGGGGCCACCACCGAGAACCCTTCCTTCGAGGTGAACTCCGCACTCCTCTCGCGCTCGCAGGTATTCGTGCTCAAGCCGCTGGACCAGCCGGCCGTCCTCGGCATCCTCAGACGGGCCTTGGGCGACGCCGAGCGGGGACTCGGAGCCGAAGAGGTGGACGTGGACGAGGACGCGCTCGAGGCGATGGCGCGCCTCGCGAACGGCGACGCGCGGGCGGGACTCAACCTGCTCGAGGCAACCGTGACCGCCGCCCCGGCCGACCCCGCGTCGGGGCGCCGGCGAGTGAGCGTGGCGTTCGTCGAGCAGGCCGTGCAGCGCAAGGCGCTCCTCTACGACAAGGCGGGCGAGGAGCACTTCAACCTGATCTCGGCGCTGCACAAGTCGATGCGCAACAGCGACCCCGACGCCGCCGTGTACTGGCTGGCGCGGATGCTCGAGGCCGGCGAGGACCCCCTCTACATCGCGCGCCGCGTCGTGCGCTTCGCCTCCGAGGACATCGGGATCGCCGACCCGCAGGCGCTGCCCGTCGCCGTCGCGGCCAAGGATGCCGTCCACTTCATTGGGATGCCCGAGGGGAACACCGCGCTGGCGCAAGCGGTGATCTACATGGCCACGGCGCCGAAGAGCAACGCCGTGTACGTGGCCTACCAGCGCGCTTCCGACGCCGCCCTCAAGGACGAGGCCGAGCCGGTGCCGCTGCACCTGAGGAACGCACCCACCCGCTTGATGAAGTCGCTCGACTACGGGAAGGGATACCGCTACGCGCACGACGAGGCCGACGCGGTGACCGGCATGGACTGCCTGCCGGAGCGGTTGCAGGGCCGCCGCTTCTACCGCCCGACCGACCGCGGCTTCGAGAAGGAGATACACCGCCGCCTCGAGGCCTGGGCGGCCATCAAGGCGAAGCGGAAGGGAGAGGGAAGTCCCGAAACCTGAGTTCTGAGCCCTGGGTCTCGCGCCTTCCTCACTGCGGTGCCGCAGTCGGCGGGACCGTCACCGCGACCGTGGGCGCCTCCACGGGCGGCACCGACACGTGCAGCGTGGGTACCTTGCGGAAGATCTCCTTCCGCAGCGGCAGGATGAACGAGAAACGGTAGTCCCCCTGCATTCGCCCGATCGGGATCCCCACGAGCTCACCGCGCTGATCCAGCACTCCGCCGCCCGAAACGCCCGGGTGCCCGTCGGTGAGGCAGGTGACCAGGTCGTTCGCCGTCCGCTGGCCGATGTAGCCGGTGCTGAGGATGATGCCCTTGGAGTAGTCGTTGCCCAGCCTGAAGATGGGATCCGCGAAGTCGTACGAGAAACCGAGGTTCACCCGCAGCGGCGGAAGGTTCACCGGCCTTGGCACCCGCAGGATCGCCCAGTCGCCGGGGTCCACCTCGGTGCGCGCGTCGCCCGCGTCCACCACCGTCGCCAGCACGTCCTTCCGGTTGATGCGCAGCTTCACCGAAACGATCCGCCGGCCGTCGTCCTCGCCCGGGTGGAGCGCCACGACGGCATGCTTCACGGTGACGAAGTAGCCGTTCCCGAGGTAGCCGGCCGTCCCGTAGTTGCTCCGGCCGTTGTTGTCGTATGCGTACAGCTCGACGAAGCTCTTGCGCCGGTCGCGCAGGAGCTGCACCGGCAGCAGCCCCATCTCGGCCTGCAGCTGACGCTTGACCTCCTCGACCACCGTCGCCTGGGTGACCGCCGGCTGCTGCTCGGCAAGCCCCGCCGTGCCCGACGGGGTGGTCTGCTCCTGCTTGAGCTGGCGCGAGATCTCGCCCATCTCGCGCTCGAGGCTGGCAATCTGGCGGTCGCGGCTGGCAAGCTGCTGTTCGGCGCCCTGGCGGGCCGTGTAGCTGCCGAGAGAGAACAGGAGCATGGCAGCGACCACTGCCCCCACAATGTCGAAGAGGTTACGTCGAACGGACATCCGGCTCTCCGGTCCGCGGCCGTTGACTCAGGCGGGTTCGAGCGGCCCGCGGGCCGCCGGTTCCTCCAAGTTCGGCAGCTAAATCACCCCGTGCGGGGCTTACAGCTTTGCCGCACCGGTGCGGGGCACCGGGCAACCCTTTCGCTTGGAATGGATGAGGTAAGTCTCAGACTGCAGGCGACTTACACACCTGACGACTTACGTATCATCACTGTAAGCGGGCCGCGGCAGGGGTGTCAAACTGAGCAGTATTCAGATTCGGGATTCGGGATTTGGGATTCAGATCCTCTGAAAGTTCCTCTCCACTTCCCGTCTCGTCAGGCGCAGCATCACGGGCCGGCCGTGCGGGCAGATCGACGAGTAGGCCGTCTTTCGAAGCTCGTCCAGGATGTGAACCATCTTCTCGTGGGTCAGGGGGCAGTTGGCCTTGACCGCCGCATGGCATGCGGTGAGTGCGGCAATCCGCTGGAGCCCCTCCCCCACCTTGCCGCCCCGATCGAGCCCTTCGAGGTCTTCGGCCATTTCGCGCAGCGCGGCGACGCTCTCGTCGGGGCTGAGCAGCGCGGGCACCGCCGCCACCCGCACGCTGCGGCCGCCAAAGGACGCCAGCTCGAACCCCAACCGGTCGAGTTCGGCCTGTCGCGCCAGGAGCACGTCGTGGGCAGCCGACGGCAGATCGAGCACCAGGGGCTCCAACAGGCGCTGGCTCTCCAGCCGCCCCGCGGTCAACCGCTCCATCACGCGCTCGAACAGCACGCGTTCGTGCGCGACGTGCTGGTCGATGATCGAGATCCCCTCGTCATCGACTGCGATGATGAAGGTGTCGCGGAACTGTCCGAGCGGGATGAGCGGCCGGAGTCCCCAGGGCGCGTCCGGGGAAGGGGCGGCGGCGCCACTCGGGCTCGCGACCGGCACCTGCGGCGCCTGCGGCAGGCCGGGGAACGGGCCCTCGTCGGCGCGCGCGGGCGGCACCCAGCGGCTCGGGAACACGCCGGCAATCAAGCCCGGAAAGGCCTGGGCGGAGGGCGCGGGCTCGAAGGCGGGCGGCGGCTGCAGCTGCAGTTCGGGGGCGGAGGTTCTGCCCAGCGCCGCTGAGATCGCACGCTTGACGACCTCGTGCACGAGAGACTGGTTGCGAAAGCGCACCTCGGCCTTGGTCGGGTGAACGTTGACGTCCACCTCCTCGGGCGGCATCTCGAGGAACAGGTGCACCTCGGGGCTGCGCTCCTTCACCGTCGCCACGCTGTAGGCGTCCACGATCGCGTGCGCGATGGTCCGGTCCTTGACGATGCGCCGGTTCACGAAGACGTTCTGGGGGCCGCGCTTGGGGCCCTGGTCGGTGAGCGACGCCACCAGGCCAACGACCGAGATCCCGGCAGCCTCCTTGGCGACCTCGACCAGGTCGGGGCGATCGCCGTAGAGCTGGAAGAAGCGGTCGCGCCGCGAGCGGACGGGCGGGCACTGGAAGAGCATGCGGCCGCCGCTCGTCAACGTGAACCCGACCTCCGGATAGGCCAGGGCGAGCTGTGTCGCCGTGCGGGAAACCTGCGCCGTCTCGGCGCCGTCGGCCTTGAGGAACTTGCGGCGGGCCGGGAGGTTGTAGAAAAGGTCGGCGACCTCCACCGAGGTGCCGGGGGGGGCCGCCACCTCGCGCACCGACGCGAGCGTCCCCGCGTTGACGCGGATTTCCGTGCCGGCAATCGCATCGGCCGCCCTGGTCCGCAAGACGAAGTGCGAGACCGAGGCGATGGCCGGCAGCGCCTCGCCGCGGAAACCGTGCGTGAGGATCGCCGCCAGGTCTTCGGCGCTGGCGATCTTGCTGGTGGCGTGGCGCGCGAGGGCCAGCTCGGCGTCCTCGGGCGACATCCCCTCACCGTCGTCCTCCACCCGGATCAGCCGCTTGCCGCCCTGTTCGACGGTGATCGCGAGCCGGCTGGCCCCGGCATCAATCGCGTTCTCGACCAGCTCTTTCACCACCGAGGAGGGACGCTCGACCACCTCGCCGGCGGCGATCTGGTTGGCGAGCTCGGCGGAGAGACGGTGAATCCTGCCCATGGAATGCCGCTGCAGAGACAGAGGGAAAAGAAAACGGGCACGGGCGAGACGTCTCGCCCGTGCCCGCAATCATACCCGCACAGGCGTGACGCCTGTGCCACTGGGACCCGGTTGCTTCAGCCTAGTCCCCCACCTTCACGGCCATCGCCGCCTGCGCCGCCGCGAGGCGGGCGACGGGCACGCGGAAGGGCGAGCAGCTGACGTAGTTGAGGCCGACCTTCTGGAAGAAGTGGATCGAGGCCGGGTCGCCCCCGTGCTCGCCGCAGACGCCGAGCTTGAGGTCGGACCTCGTCGCGCGCCCCGCGGTCGCGCCCATCGAGACCAGCAGGCCGACGCCGGTCGTGTCGATGCTGGCGAACGGGTCGCCGTCGAGGATCCGCTTCTCCTGGTAGATCTTCAGGAACTTCCCGGCGTCGTCGCGCGAGAAGCCGAAGGTCATCTGCGTCAGGTCGTTGGTGCCGAACGAGAAGAACTGCGCCTCGCGCGCGATGTCGCCGGCCGTCACCGCGCCGCGCGGCACCTCGATCATGGTCCCGACGAGGTACTTGATCTTGACGCCCTGCTCCTTCATCACGTCCTGCGCCACGCGGTCGACCACCGCCTTCTGGTCCTGGAACTCCTTCACGTGGCCGACGAGCGGGATCATGATCTCGGGAACGACCTTCAGCCCTTCCTTGTTGAGCTGGCAGGCCGCCTCGATGATCGCGCGCGCCTGCATCTCGGTGATCTCGGGGTACGCGATCCCGAGGCGGCAGCCGCGGTGGCCGAGCATCGGGTTGAACTCGTGCAGTTCCTCGACCCGCGCCAGCAGGGCGCGCTTCTCCTCGAGCTCCCGGGCGTTGCCGTTCTTCGCCTCGAGGACCGCGATGTCGACCATGAGCTCCTCGCGCTTGGGGAGGAACTCGTGCAGCGGCGGGTCGATCGTCCTGACGGTGACCGGCGTCCCGTTCATCGCCTTGAAGACGCCGTAGAAGTCGCCGCGCTGCAGCGGCAGCAGCTCGGCCAGCGCGGCGCGCCGGTCGGCCTCGTTGTCGGCAAGGATCATGCGGCGGACGATCGGCAGCCGGTCCCCTTCGAAGAACATGTGCTCGGTCCGGCAAAGCCCGATGCCGCGGGCGCCGAAGGCGTAGGCGATGTTCGCCTGGTCGGGCAGGTCGGCGTTGGCGCGGATCCCCATCGTGCGCTTCTTGTCGGCCCAGCCGAGCAGGCGCTCGAAGCGCTGGTAGATCTCCGACTCCTCCGGCTTCATCGTGCCGTTGATGACCTGCAAAATCTCGCTCGGCTTGGTCGCCACCTTCTCGACCTTCACCTCGCCGCTGAGGCCGTCGAACGCGATGTAGTCACCCTCGCGCAGCGTCCGGCCGCCGATCGCGAGCTTCTTGCCCTCCTCGTCCACGCGCAGCTCGTGGGCGCCGACGACCGCCGGCTTGCCCATCTGGCGACCGACGACCGCCGCGTGCGAGGTCATGCCGCCGGTGGCAGTCAGGACGCCCTGCGACACGAACATGCCGTGGATGTCGTCGGGCACGGTCTCCTTGCGGACGAGCACCACCTTCTTCCCCTGCTCGGTCCACTTCACCGCCTCGTCGGCCGTGAAGACGATCTGCCCCGACGCGGCGCCCGGCGAGGCGGGAAGCCCCTTGGTCGACACCGGGATGCCCTTCCACTCCTTGGGGTCGAAGACCGGGGCGAGCAGCTGCGAGAGCGACGACGGGTCGACCAGCAGCAGCGCCTCCTCGGGCTTCAACAGCTTCTCGGCCACCATGTCGGTCGCGATCACGACCGCGGCGTAGCCGGTGCGCTTGCCCGAGCGGGTCTGGAGCATGTAGAGCTTCTCGTTCTCGATCGTGAACTCGAAGTCCTGCACGTCCTTGTAGTGCTTCTCGAGCAGCGTGGTGTGGCGCCGCAGCTCGCGGTACGCCTGCGGCATCACTTCCTCGAGCTGGGCGATCGGCATCGGGGTCCGGATGCCCGCGACCACGTCCTCGCCCTGGGCGTTGATCAGGAACTCGCCGTAGAACTCCTTCTTGCCGGTCGCGGGGTTGCGGGTGAAGCCGACGCCCGTCGCCGAGCGCTCGCCGCTGTTGCCGAACACCATCAGCTGCACGTTCACCGCGGTGCCGATGTGATCGGGGATCTCGTAGATGCGGCGGTACTCCTTGGCGCGCGGGTTGTTCCACGAGCGGAACACGGCGTCGCGGGCGCCGCGCAACTGCTCCATCGGGTCGATCGGGAAGGAGCGGCCGGTCTTCTCCCGCACGACGCCCTTGTAGCGCTTCACCACCTCGCGCAGCGCGTCTTCGTCGAGATCGGTGTCGACCTTGGCGCCGCGCTCGTGCTTGACGGCGTCGAACTCCTTCTCGAACTCCTCCTTCGGGATCTCGAGGACGACGTTGCCGAACATCTGCATGAAGCGGCGGTAGCTGTCGTACGCGAAGCGGCCGTTGCCCGTGCGCGCCTTCAGCCCCTCCACCGTCTCGTCGTTCAGCCCGAGGTTGAGGATCGTGTCCATCATGCCGGGCATCGAGAACTTGGCGCCCGACCGCACCGACACCAGGAGCGGGTTCTTCACCGAGCCGAACTGCTGCCCGGCGACCTTCTCGAGCTTCGCGAGGTTGGCCTCCATCTCGCGGTCGACCTCGGGCGGAACCCTGCGGCCCCGCTCGTAGTAGAGGTTGCAGGCCGCGGTCGTGATGGTGAAGCCGGGCGGGACCGGCAGCCCGGCGTTGGTCATCTCGGCCAGGCCCGAGCCCTTCCCCCCGAGCAGGTCCTTCATCGTGCGGTTGCCGTCGGCCTTGCCGCCGCCGAAGAAGTACACGTACTTCGTCGCCTTCTTCGCCGCCTTGCCCTGCGTGCGAACGCCCCTGGCGGCCGGCCGGGCCGCCCGGGCGGTGGTCTTCGCCGTGCGCCTGCCTGCCGCCTGCTTCTTCGCCTTCACCATCTTCTTGGCCATCGCGTGTGACTCCAGACTGGGAATGAATGAGCCGGATCAGCGATTCGGCTCGCTACGGGGAACAATCTCCGAGATGTCGGCCAGGTCGAGCATCAGGTCGTGCAGGCGCCAGACGAGCGACAACCGCTCGGTGCGGAGCCCCTCGTCCTCCACCATGACGAACACCTCGGTGAAAAAGCGGTCCAGCCTCTCCCGGAACCCGGCGGCCAGGCGGAACGCCTCGAAGTACTCGCGTCGCGACGCGGCGGCGCGCACGGCCGCGCCCCGCGTCTCGTATTCCTGCAGCAGCCCCCGCTCGGCCGGCTCCGTCAGCCGTCCGGTCGAGGGCGACGGCTCGCCGGGCAGCTCGCGGGCGAGGTTCTTCACCCGCTTGAACGCCACGGCCAGCGCCTCGAACTCGGGGAGGGCGCGCACCCGCTGCAGCGCCTCGAGCCTCAGGCGGGCGTCGAAGGGCGCGTCCAGGAAACTCCGCCGCGCGCCGGCCACGGCGTTCACCTCGTCGTAGCCGAAGCCGCGCTGCTGGAAGAGGAAGCGCAGGCGCTCCTCGAGGAAGACCGCGCGATCGCGCCGCTCCGCCTGGTTCTCCTCGGGCAGCGCCGGGCCGCCGCCGCACCCCTCGGCGTACTCGGCCCGCGCCCGTTCGAGCATCGCCTCGAGGCCGACCGCGGCGTCGAGTCCTGTCAGCTCGCGCAGGTCCACGAGGATCTTCATGACGCCGTGCGCCTGGCGCCGGAGCCCCATCGGGTCGCGCGTCCCGGTCGGACGCTCGCCGGCCGCGAAGAGGCCGACGATCGTGTCGAGCTTGTCGGCTAGCGCCAGCGCGGCCCACGGCAGGGCGGCCGGCCCGAGGTCGGCCCTCGACGGCGGGGCGTCGGATTCCACCGAGGCCGGGAGGTACTGGTTGTAGATCGCGCGCCAGACCGCCTCGGGCAGCCCCTCCTCGCGGGCGTAGATCCCCCCCATGGTGCCCTGCAGCTCGGTCAGTTCGCGCACCATGTCGGTCACCAGGTCGGCCTTGGCCAGCCGGCCGGCCAGCGCGGCTTCTTCGGCCCGGGCGCCCTCGCCGAAGACCTCGCGCGCCACCCACCC
>DAOPQX010000117.1:0-9554 GCA_035348395.1 Vicinamibacterales bacterium
CAAGGGTTCCCCGGACGAAGTCGCGACGAGTGATGTTGCGCATGCGCCCTCCCGTACCGTCGGTCCTCGCAGATGTTCCACAGAGCCGAACCCGCTTCCTCAGCGGCCTGCTAGAGGCCCGCTCTGCCGCGACCGCGTGCCTCGACCAGCGTTCGTGCAGCGTCGCGGGTCGCCACGTCGAGCGCGAGCGTCAGCATCGCGCCGTTTCGCCGGTATGCCGCCCAACCCTCCTCGATCGGCGCGGTCCCCTCGCCCTCGTCGCCTGCGGCCTTCGCCGTCTCGGGAAGGTAGGCATCCCGGAAGGTGCGAAGGGCGGCGGCCGCCCGGTCGGCAGAGGGGTACTTCACGACGATGAGACGAGCAGCCCGGCCGTCGGCGCGGCCCGCCCGGCACTCCGTGGTCACGCCCTCGACGTCGGAGCCGAGGCCGAGGATGTCGCCCGAGGCCAGGAAGTAGGCGGAGTTCAGCACCAGGTGCGAGCGGAAGAACACGAGGCGATCGGACCGCAGCGACCAGCCCGCGGGAACCGGCACCTGGCTCAACAGCTCTGGCGGCGCGCCACCCTGACGCCCGTTTGCGATGGCCCGGCCCAGGGCGAGCACCTGCTCGCGTGACCTCGGTGACTCGCGAGAAGCGAGGACGCGGGCGTAGAGGTTTCCCGCCCGGAGGCGAAGCAGGCCGGCCCCGTAGAGCGCCTCCGGAAAGGGGGTCTGAGGGTGGCCGGCCGGGTCGAGCGCCACCGGTTCGCCTCCCCAGTCGGTGGACAGCAGCCCGAAGGCGTCGTCGGAGGACCCCATCTGGTAGATCTCGACCAGGATGGTGCCGAGCGACGCGTCGGCAGCTGTGTATTCGAGAACGTCCAGGTGGTTGAAGCGGTACGCGAGGTACAGCTCGCCGCCGCCGTTCATGTAGTCGAAGATCGTCGCGGCGGTGATTCGTTTCGGGCTGTCGGCCCTCTCCCACGGCCCCACCTGCTTCGGCAGATCGATCATCGGCCCTCCAGCGGCCTCGCTCGCCGGTGCCGCCGTCGCCGGGCCGGCGGACGGTTCGTCAGCGGGCGGCGCGCACCCGACCAGCACCATCGGCACCAGCACCGCCAGCACCTTCAGCACCCTCTGCACCTCCCGCATCTCCGTACGACTTCCCGGCTACTCGACCTTCGGAAATTCCGTGATCCGGATGTTCGTGCAGCCGTAGGGGACGAGCGTGATGTCCTCGGCCGGCTCGGGCGTCGCCGGGGGCCGGTTGGTCCACGCCACGTCCGCCGGCGAGATCTCCGCCGCCCAGCCGCGCTGCAGCTTCCAGCTCGGCAGCTTGCGCCCCTTCGCCGACGCCGCCATGCCGGCGCCTTCGGGCGAGAACGGCCGCTCGCCGACCGGGCGCTCCTCGAAGCGCAGGCTGCGCTCCGGGTGCTGCTCGTCCAGGATCAGGCCGTAGTTCCAGGCGGTCGTGGGCCGCACCTCGAAGTCGGCGTGCGGCAGCTCGCGGTGCGGCTTGTCGGCGTTGACGCGCGTCCACTCCTCGCCGATCTGCAGCGAGTAGACGAGGGGCCCGCGCTCGACGGCCACCAGCTCGTTGTAGCCGCGCACGACGGCCGGGCGCATCGGGAAGCGGACGCGCACCTGCACCTCGCCCTGCCAGGCGCGCTCGATGCGGTGCAGCGTCCCGGCCTTCATGGGCGCCTCGGCGGCGCCGGCCACACGCACGGTCGCTCCCTCCGCCCACGCGGGAACTCGCAGCACGAGCGGGAAGCGCGCCGGGCGCGTCGGGGCCACCGTGATCGTCAGCGTTTCCCGGAACGGGTAGTCGGTGTCGAGCGAGACGGTGACCGGCGTGTTGCCCGAGCGGAACTCGGCCCGGCTCGGCGCATAGGCGGCCGCGACGATCCCCTCGTCCGGCGTCTTCATCCAAAGGTGCGCGGCCAGCTTGGGCCAGCCCTGGTGCATGTTGGCCGTGCAGCAGCCGAAGTTCGGCTCGAGCCCGTACAGGTTCGACTCGGGGCCGTTGGTGGTGAACTGGTGCTCGGGGTTGATCGTGCACTGCACCTGGTTGACCTGCTGGTCGTACTGGTGCGCCCACATGTCGGGGCTGAAGGTGGCGGGCAGCGCGTTGAACGCCACGCGCTCGAGCCGGTCGGCGAACCAGGGGTCGCCGAAGACCGAGAACAGCTGCTCGAGCGAGTACATGAACTCGACCACCGCGCACAGCTCGGTCCCCTGGAGGGGGTTGCGGCCGGCGAGGCACTCGTCGCCGGTGAACATGCCGGTGACCTGGCCGTGGTGCCGGTCGAGCAGGTCGATCATCGCCCGCGAGAACGCGCGGTCGCCGGGGCGCCGGTCGAGCCGCCACGAAAGGGCCGCGGCCTTTGCCGCCATCCCCGTGTTGACCACGTGCTTGGTCCACTTCCACAGGCCGCGCCGGGGCGTCGGCAGCGTGATGTCCTCGGTCTTGTAGAGGGCCTCGAAGTCCACCCCCTGCGCGCGCAGCTTCCGCGCCAGCTCGAGGAGCCACGGTTCACGGGTGCACTCGTACACGTAGAACGTAGGGACGAGACCTTCGTACCACCGGAAGCGGCCCCAGTCGTAGAGCGGCGTCCGGTCGAGACCCGCGTGCATGGCGCGGAGGCTCTTGGTCACCGCGGCGAGCACGCGCGCGTCGCCGGTCAGCTCGTGGTACTGCACCAGCGCCTTGTTGGCGAGGAGGATCGCCCACATGTCGTAGCGCTTCGCGACCGCGTCCTCGGGGTAGGGGCTGTACCACCCGTCGGGGCGCTGGCTCGAGACGATGTGCTCGACGTGCTTCGTGATGCGCGCCTTCATCGGCCCGTCGTCCAGCAGCCAGGCGAGCGGGATGGCGCCGTCAAGCCAATAGGGCGCCCGCTCCCAGCCCTCGGCGTCACCGCCGAACCACTTGCTGTTCGCCACGTCGGGCCAGAACTCGTCGAGGTGGCCGCTGAGGCCGTCGGCCTGGATCCGCAGCTGGCGCAGCAGCCAGCCGGACGGCCGGATTGCACCGAGCGGGAGCGGGCGAAACGCGGGGTCGGCGAGGCCGCCCGGGGCGGCGTCGCGGGCCGCCGACCTCGCGCCCTGCGCCTGGCCGGCTATCGGCGCCGCGGCCACGGCCACACCGCCCGCGACGGTTCCCATGAACTCCCTCCGGTTCAGGTCAGACATGGTCTCTCCCACTCCCAATCGACACGTCGCCGATCCCTGATCCCTGTTCCCTACTCACCGTACTGCGGCCGGCTGCGCGAGCACCTCGCGGACGCTGGCGGTGAGGGCGCGGTAGTCGGTCTTGCCGCTCGGCATCCGCGGCAGCTCGGCGACCACCACGAACGCCTTCGGCAGGGCGATGCGGGGGAGCGAGCCGGCCATGGCCGCGAGCACCGCGCGCTCGTCCACCGACTCGGTGACAGCGGCCACCACGCGCGAGCCGCGGCTGGCGTCGGGCACCTCGACGGCGGCGCCGAGGACGCCCGGCGGCAGCGACCGTTCGAGCACGTCCTCGACCTGGACGAGCGACACCATCTCGCCGCCGACCTTGAGGAAGCGCCCGAGCCGGCCGACGTGCCACAGGTAGCCGTCCTGATCCATGTACCCCATGTCGCCGGTGTCGTACCAGCCCTGGCGCACGCGGTTGGCGGTCGCCTCGAAGTCGTCGTAGTACGACTTGATGACGCTCTCGCCCTTCACGAGGATCTTGCCGATCTGGCCGACGCCGCACGTGTCGCCCGTCTCGTAGTGCTCCATCCTGACCTGGATGTTGGGCAGCACGCGGCCGACGCTTCCCGGGCGGTTGTGGTCGGGGGAGTTGACCGCGATGACCGGGCTGGTCTCGGTGGTGCCGTACCCCTCGAGAAGCTCCTTGCGGTGCCGGTCCCAGAAGCCGCGCCGCAGCGTCTCGGGGCACTTGTCGGCGCCGGTGACGAGCAGCCGCACGGTGTCGAAGTCGCCCGGCTCCGACTTCTGCAGGTATCCCGACAGGAACACCGGCGTCCCCACCAGCATCGTCACCTTCTCCTCGCGGACCGCCGAGCAGACGGCGCGGAACTCGAGGGGGTTGGGGACGGTGACGATCGTCATCGCGTTGATGAGCGGGAGCCAGCAGTCGGTGTTGAGGCCGAAGACGTGGAAGAGCGGCAGGTTGCCGAGAATGGTGTCCTTCGGGCCGTACTCGAGGACCTCGTGCATGCCCTCGACGTTGGCGAGCAGGTTGCGGTGGCTGAGCGGGACGGCCTTCGGGTCGGCCTCGCTGCCGCTGGTGAAGAGGATCACGATCGGGTCGTCAGGATCGCAGCGGGAGACCGAGGCGATGACACGTCCCGCCGGCATCAGCGACCGCAGCAGGCCCCGGACCTTGGCGACGCGGCCGATGTCGGCAGCCAGGTCCTCGATGAAGACCATGCCGGCCACCTCGGGGCACTTGAGCTTCGCCAGCAGGGCGCGCGACGTGATGATGGTGCGGAACCCGAGGCGGCGCTGGGCCATCCGGCAGTTCTGCTCGGCGCCGGTCGAGTAGTTGATCATCACGGGGGTCCGTCCGCTCATCACGGTTGCGACCACCGTCAGGATGGCCCCGGCCGAGTTCGGGATCATCACGCCAATGAACCCCTGCTCGAACTCGTCGATCTCACGCGACAGGATGAGCGATCGGAGCAGTGCGTTCTTGTAGGTCACCCGGGCGCCTGTGGCGCGGTCGACGATGGCCAGCTTGGAGGGGTGCTGCTTGGCGGTCCGGACGAACAGGTCCAGAAGGGACACGGTGGCCTCCAGGGGCGGGGTGAACGGGGGCCGGCAAGAGGGGATTATCCTACTCCAGCAGACGGGATCAGGGATCAGGGATCGGGGATCAGGGATCGGGGATCAGGGACGGGGACCGGCCGACGGCCTCACTCCCGTGACAGTGCCAGGTAGAGGGCCAGCGGGGCGAGCACCAGGGCGGCGGCCGCATCGCGGCTCACTTGTCCGGTACCGGACAGGGCCGTACGCTACCGGACGACCGCGAGGCGCCAAACCGCGCATTTCCGCCCAAATCCAAGCGCCGTCCTGGTACCTCGCTTGCGGCCCCCCGGGGCCGGAGGCGAGAGGTGGACCGACCCCTTGACGAGGGATTCCGTCGCGCCCGGACGATCAAGCGCACCGCCGCGTGGGGCGGGGGGGCCGCCGCGGCCCTGGCGGTGTTCCTGTTGGCGCCCGGCTGGATCAGCCCCTCGATCTCCCACTCGCGAATCCGGACCGCCCGCGTGGACACCGGCCCGATCGAGGCGGTCGTCGAAGCCTCCGGCATCGTCGTCCCCGAGGTCGAGGAAGTGGTGTCGAGCCCCGTCGATGCCCGGGTGGTTCGCATCCTGGCGCGGGCGGGGGCCGAGCTGACTCCGGGCCAGGCGCTGGTGGAGCTCGATGCCCGCGAGTCGGCACTCGCCGTGGACCGCCTGTCGCAGAACCTCGCGCTCAAGGCCAACGCCCAGGAGAAGACGCGCCTCGAGCTGCAGCGAAGCCTCAACGATCTCGACAGCCAGGCGCGCCTCAAGGACCTGCAGCTTCAGTCCTACCGCTCGCAGCTCGCGCGCAACCGCGCGCTCTCGAAGGAAGGCTTGATCTCCGAGGAGGTATTGAAGCAGTCCGAGCTGGCCGAGGCCCAGGCCGTCGTCGAGCTGAAGAAGATCCAGGCCGAGCGCGAGAACGCCGAGCGGATGACGAGGGCGACGCTCGACGGCCTCGGCCTCGAGATGCGCACGCTGGCCAAGGAGGTCGAAGAGGCGCGGCGCCAGCTGACGCTGGCCTCGCCGAAGGCCACCCGCCGCGGCGTGCTCACCTGGTCGCTCTCCGAGGAGGGGATCGCCATCCGCAAGGGCGACGTGATCGCCCGCATCGCGGATCTGTCGTCGTTCCGGGTGGACGCCACCCTGTCGGACGTCCACGCGAAGCGGGTGAGCGGCGGCCTGCCGGTGATCGTGCGGGTGGGCGAGGAAGCGCTCGAGGGGGTCGTCTCGACCGTCCTGCCGACGATCCGCAACGGCGTCATGACGCTGCAGATCGCGCTGACGCAGAAGTCCAGCCCGCTGCTGCGATCGAACCTCCGCGTGGATGCCTTCATCGTGACGGGACGGCGGGCGAAGGCCCTTCGCATCCGCCGCGGCCCCTTCGCGGGGGGCGAGGGGCCCGCCGACGTGTTCGTGGTGCGGGACGGGCGCGGCGTGAGGACGCGCGTCGAGCTGGGGATCGCCGGGCTCGACGACTACGAGGTCGTCAGCGGCCTCGCCGAGGGCGACGAGGTGATCGTCTCCGACATGAAGGACTACCTGCACCTGAGGGAGATCAGGATCAAGTAGCGGTGCCCGACGAAAGTGGAGCCATGACCAACACCATGATCCGGCTGGAGAACGTCGAGAAGGTCTACCGCACCGAGCGGATCGAGACCGTCGCGCTGAGCGGCATCAGCGTGGAGGTGCGCGAGGGGGAGTTCGTGTCGGTGATGGGCCCGTCGGGCTGCGGCAAGAGCACCTTGCTGAACGTGATGGGGCTGCTCGACCAGCCGACTTCCGGCGCGGTCCACCTCGACGGCGCCTCCATCGACTCGTACCAGGACCGGAGGCTCGCCAGGATCCGGAACCGGCAGATCGGCTTCGTCTTCCAGACCTTCCACCTGATCGCCGACCTGAGCGTCCTCGACAACGTGGAAATCCCGCTCCTCTATCGCCGGACGCCAGCCGGCGAACGGCGGCAGCAGGCGATGGAGGCGCTCGAGCGGGTCGGCCTGGGTTCGCGCGTGCACCACTTCCCGTCGCAGCTCTCGGGTGGGCAGCAGCAGAGGGTCGCCATTGCCCGCGCCATCGTGGGCAGGCCGCGGATCCTGTTGGCCGACGAGCCGACAGGGAACCTCGACAGCCAGATGGGTGAGGAGATCATGGCCATCCTGCAGGTCCTCAACCAGCAGGAGAAGACGACGATCGTGATGGTGACGCACGACCAGCGGCTCGCGTGCCAGACAAGCCGCATCCTCCGCCTGTTCGACGGGCGGATGGTGAACTAGGGGCGTCCCATGCTGCTGCACTACCTGAAGACCGCGTGGAAGGTGTTCCTGCGGCGGAAGTTCTTCACGCTGATCAGCCTGTTCGGCATCAGCTTCACGCTGGTCGTCCTCACCGTCGCGGTTGCGCTGCTCGACCACAACTTCGGGCCGCATCCTCCGGAGGTGCACCACGACCGCACCCGTGCGGTGCTGCGGGCGACCATGCTGGGCGAGCACAACACCTCGAACTCGGGCGCGGGATACAAGCTGCTGGACCGGTACGCCAGGAACCTGCCAGGGGTCGAAATCGTCTCGATCGCGTCCCAGCCCGCCGCCGCCCAGTCGTTCCTGGGCGGGCAGAAGATCACGCTGCAGGTGCGCCGCACCGACGCCGAGTTCTGGCGCATTCTCGCCTTCGACTTCCTCGAGGGAGGGCCATTCGACGCGCGTGACGTGGCCGAGGCCCGCTTCGTGGCCGTCATCAACCGTGCCACGCGCGATCGGCTCTTCGCCGGCCGGCCCGCGCTCGGCCTGACCTTCGAGGCCGACGGCCAGCGCTTCCGCGTCGTGGGCGTCGTCGGCGACGTGCCAACCATGCGGCGGATGTCCTCCGCCGACGCCTGGGTGCCGCTGACCACGGCGAAGACCGACGCGTACAAGAACGACCTGCTCGGGCCGTTCATGGGGATCGCGCTGCTCGAGCGGGGGGCTTCGGCCCGCCAGGTCAACGCAGAACTCTCCGCTCGACTGAAGCGCGCCGCGCTTCCCGATCCCAAGAACTACGACCGGCTCATCGCCCGCTTCGAGACGCCGCTCGAAAACCTCGCCAGCGAGCTTTTCGGGGCCCGGGGCGAGGAGGAGCCGCACCTGGAGCGGCTCTGGGCTGCCATCGCGATTGCAGGCCTCTTGTTCATGCTGCTGCCGACCGTGAACCTCGTGAACCTGAACGTCAGCCGGATGATGGAGCGGGCATCGGAGATCGGCGTCCGAAAGGCGTTCGGGGCCTCGTCGCGCACGCTGGTCGGCCAGTTCGTCGTCGAGAACGTCGCCCTCTCGCTGATCGGGGCCGTGGCGGGATTCGTCCTCACCGAGGCCGTGCTCCGCGCGGTGACGGCGAGCGGTATCCTTCCCTATGCGAGGCTCGGCATCAATTTCCGGGTCTTCTTCTCCGGCGTCGCTATCGCGGTTTTCTTCGGGGTGCTCTCGGGCGTGTACCCGGCGTGGCGAATGTCGCGGATGAACCCGGTGCAGGCGCTGAAGGGAGCGTCGCGATGATCCGCCACTACCTGAAGCTGACGTGGAACCGGCGGCGCTCGAACCTGCTGATCGCGGTCGAGATCCTCCTCTCGTTCGTGGTGACCTTCATCGTGGTGACGCTCGCCGCCCACGGCGCCGACAATTACCGCCGCCCGCTCGGGTTCGAGTGGCGGGACGCGTGGAACGTGATCGCGTACGCGCAACTTGGGCACCCCGGCGAGCACGGCGAGGAGATGCCGCCCGAGGTGCTCGAGACGGCACGACAGGTCTTCGCCGCGATCCGCGAGTTTCCCGAAGTCGAGTCTGTTGGGGGGACGACGTGCCCCCCTTACGGCTTCTCGGAGTGGACCTCCTCGTCAGACATCGACGGATGGCACCTGCGCTATGGGGTGAACCTGGCAACTGACGGCCTGGCCAGCGCCCTCGGCCTCCAGCTCACCCGCGGGCGCTGGTTCGATGCCAGGGACGACGGGGCCGCCTGGGTGCCCGTGGTCGTCAACGAACGCCTCGCCGCGGAGGTGGCCAGGGGGGGCGACCCGATCGGCATGAGCATCCCGCGGAAGAAGGAGCAGGACGCAACCGAGGAGCCGGAACTTCGCATCGTGGGCGTGGTCGGCGACTTCCGCCAGAACGGCGAGTTCGCCACGCCGCAGAACTACCTCTTCAGGCGGCACCGCCTCGACGATGCCACGCGCAGGCCGCCCGAGAACCTGATCGTCCGCCTGAGGCCGGGGACCACCGCGGCCTTCGAGGAAAAGCTGGTGAATCGGCTGCAGGCCGTCGCGCCGGACTGGTCGTTCGAGGTGACACCGCTCGAGCAGATGCGCGAGACACGTTTCCGGATGGTGCTCGGCCCGCTCATCGGGGCCGCGGTAATTGCAGGCTTCCTGCTGCTGATGGTCGCGATGGGGCTGACAGGCGTGCTCTGGCAGACGGTGACGCAGCGGACGCGCGAGATCGGGCTGCGCCGCGCCAAGGGGGCTACCTCGGGCGATATCCGGAAGCAAGTGGTGGGTGAGCTGCTGGTCCTGACCCTGATTGCCGTCGCGGCGGGAACCGCGCTCGCGCTCCAGTTCCCGCTGCTCGAGCTGACCGGACCGATCAGCGGCCGCGTGTTCGCCGTGGGTCTCCTCGCGTCGGCTGCCTGCATCTGCGCTCTCACGATGGCCTGCGCTTGGTACCCGAGCCTGATCGCCACCCGCGTGACACCGGCCGAGGCGCTGCACTACGAATAGGGGCTGGGAGCTAGGGGCTGGGGGCGAGCCTAGCCCGCGATGATCTTGAAC
>DAOPQX010000118.1:0-9443 GCA_035348395.1 Vicinamibacterales bacterium
TGGACGCGCTGCGCGCCCACTTCCCGCCGGAGTTCCTCAACCGGATCGACGAGGTGATCGTCTTCCACCCGCTCGGGCGCCAGCACCTGGAGCAGATCGTCGACATCCAGCTGCGCGGCCTGCTGCAGCGCCTCCAGGCCCGGAAGATCGACGTCGAGCTGACCGACCGGGCACGCCAGCACATCGTCGCCGAGGGGTACGACCCGGTGTATGGCGCGCGGCCGCTGAAGCGGACCCTGCAGCGGCTGCTGCTCGACCCCCTGGCCATGCAGGTACTCGCGGGCGCGTTCCGCGAGGGCGACACGGTGCTCGTGGACGGAGCCAACGGCGGCCTGACCTTCGAGAAGGCCGCCGCGCCGACGAGCGGGGTCGCATCGTGAACCGTGCGGCCGGTGAATCGATCGTCTGACCCCCGAGGAGCCAGCGTGCCACCCACTCAGAAGCCCCGCCTCACCCCACCGCGCGGGGGGCGTCCCGGCGAACGCCGGCCCGCGGGGCCGCGCCCGGTCTCGTCGGTCTGGTACGTCCTCGGGTTCCTGCTGCTGCTGGCCGTCGTGCAGGCCTGGCTGTTCATCCCGGCCGGCCGCACCATCCCGTACAGCGAGTTCAAGCAGCTGCTCGCCGCCGGCCGGGTGGCCGAGGTCACCGTCAGCCAGGACACCATTCGCGGGCGCCTGAAGGACGGCCAGACCGACAAGGAACGGGCCTTTACCACGACGCGGGTCGAAGATCCGAAGCTCGTCGAGGAGCTGGCGCAGCAGAAGGTGCAGTACACCGGCGAGGTGACGTCACGGTGGCTGCCCGAGCTGCTGGGGTGGATGATCCCGCTGCTGCTCATCATCGGCTTGTCCGGCTTCTTCTTCCGGCGCATGAGCAGCGGCGAGGGGGGCGTCATGTCGTTCGCCCGCAGCCGCGGGAAGATCTACGCCGAGGACGACGTGAAGGTGAGCTTCGGCGACGTCGCGGGGGTGGACGAGGCCGAGGACGAGCTGCGCGAGATCGTCGAGTTCCTCAAGACGCCGAAGAAGTACACCCAGCTCGGCGGGCGGATCCCGAAGGGCGTGCTCCTGGTCGGGCCGCCCGGCACCGGCAAGACGCTGCTGGCGCGGGCGGTCGCGGGCGAGGCGCGGGTTCCCTTCTTCAGCCTGAGCGGCTCGGAGTTCGTCGAGATGTTCGTGGGCGTCGGGGCGGCGAGGGTGCGCGACCTGTTTCAGCAGGCCGAGGCGAAGGCGCCCTGCATCGTCTTCATCGACGAGCTGGACGCGCTCGGAAAGGTGCGGGTGCAGAGCCCGATCGGCAGCCACGAGGAGCGCGAGCAGACGCTCAACCAGCTGCTGGCCGAGATGGACGGCTTCGACTCGCGCAAGGGCGTGATCATCATGGGGGCCACCAACCGGCCCGAGGTGCTCGACCCGGCCCTGCTGCGGCCCGGGCGGTTCGACCGGCAGGTGCTGGTGGACAAGCCCGACGTGCGGGGGCGCGAGGCGATCCTCCGCATCCACGCGAAGGGAGTGAAGACGGCGCCCGAGGTCGACCTGCAGGTGGTGGCGGCGAGGACGGCGGGGTTCGCCGGGGCCGACCTGGCCAACCTGACCAACGAGGCGGCGCTGCTGGCGGCGCGCAAGAACAAGCCGCACGTCGAGATGCGCGACTTCGACGAGGCGATCGACCGGATCGTCGCGGGGCTCGAGAAGAAGCGGGTGATGAGCGACCGCGAGCGGCAGATCATCGCCTACCACGAGTCGGGGCACGCGCTGGTGGCGACGCTGGTCCCCGGGCTCGACCCGGTGCACAAGATCTCGATCGTGCAGCGCGGGTTCGGGGCCCTCGGCTACACGATGCAGCTGCCGCTCGAAGACCGGTACCTGATGACGCGCTCGGATCTCTACAACCAGCTCGCGGTGCTGCTGGCGGGCCGGTCGGCCGAGGAGATCGCGCTCGGCGAGATCTCCACCGGGGCGCAGAACGACCTGCAGCGGGCCAGCGACATCGCGCGGGCGATGGTGACCGAGTTCGGGATGAGCGACGCCCTCGGCTCGGTGAGCTTCGACACGCGGGGCGCCCCCCGCTTCCTCGACGTGCCGGTCGGCGGCGAGCGGGGCGCCTACGGCGAGGAGACCGCGCGGCAGATCGACGCCGAGGTGCGGCGGATCGTCACCGAGGCGCACCAGCGCGCCCGCGCGCTGGTCGCCTCGCGCCGGGAAACGCTCGAGCAGATCGCCCGGCGGCTGCTGGAGAAGGAAGTGATCGAGGGCGAGGAGCTGCGGGCGATCGTGAACGGACCGCCCCCGGAAGAGATCAACACTGAGGAAGGCAGAATGTAAGGAAGGCCGGAACGCGTGACGCGCGCGCTCCGGCCTTCTCCATTCTACATTTCGGGCGTCGGTCCGGTCCCCTACCCCATCTTCTGCATCGAGGAGAGGAACTCGGCGTTCGACTTGGTCTTCGACATCTTGTCGAGCAGCAACTCCATCGCCTCGACCGGGGAGAGGGGGTTGAGGACCTTGCGGAGCACCCACACGCGGTTGAGGTCCTCGCGCGCGAGCAGCAGCTCCTCCTTCCGGGTACCGCTCTTCTGGATGTCGATCGCCGGGAAGACCCGCTTGTCCACCAGCTTGCGATCCAGGTGGATCTCCATGTTGCCGGTGCCCTTGAACTCCTCGAAGATGACGTCGTCCATCCGCGAGCCGGTGTCCACCAGGGCCGTGGCGATGATCGTCAGCGAGCCGCCCTCCTCGATGTTGCGCGCCGCGCCGAAGAAGCGCTTCGGCTTCTGCAGCGCGTTCGAGTCGAGGCCGCCCGAGAGCACCTTACCCGAGGGAGGGATCACGGTGTTGTAGGCCCGCGCGAGGCGCGTGATCGAGTCGAGCAGGATGAGGACGTCCTTCTTGTGCTCGACCAGCCGCTTCGCCTTCTCGATGACCATCTCGGCCACCTGGACGTGGCGCTGCGCCGGCTCGTCGAAGGTCGAGGAGATGACCTCGCCGTCCACCGACCGCTGCATGTCGGTGACCTCCTCGGGCCGCTCGTCGATGAGCAGGACGATCAGGTACACCTCGGGGTGGTTGACCGCGATCGACTGGGCGATGCTCTGGAGGAGCATCGTCTTGCCGGTGCGCGGCGGCGCGACGATCAGGCCGCGCTGCCCCTTCCCGATCGGGGTCATGAGGTCCATGACGCGGCCGGACAGGTTGTCGGGCTGCGTCTCGAGCTTGCACATCTCCTGCGGGTAGAGCGGCGTCAGGTTCTCGAAGAACAGCTTGTCGCGCGCCTGCTCGGGCGGCTCGAAGTTGACCGCCTCCACCTTGATCAGCGCGAAGTACCGCTCCCCTTCCTTCGGGGGGCGGATCTGGCCCGAGACCGTGTCGCCGGTCTGCAGGTCGAACTTCCGGATCTGGGACGGGGAGACGTAGATGTCGTCGGGCCCCGGGAGGTAGTTGTAGTCCGGCGCGCGGAGGAACCCGAAGCCGTCGGGCAGGACTTCGAGCACGCCCTCGGAGAAGATGTAGCCGCTCTGCTCGGTCTGCGCCTTCAGGATCTGGAAGATCAGCTCCTGCTTCCGCATCCCGGTGGCACCGGCGACGTTCAGGTCCTTGGCGATCTGGGTGAGCTTCTGGATGCTCATGTCCTTCAGCTCGCCGATGTTGAGCCCGTCGCCCTGGCGCCGTGGCTGCGCCTTGGCAGGGTCCTGGGGTTCGGCCGCCGGGGGCTCTGCCGGCACGGTCTGGCCGTTGGATCCGCGCGCCTGCATGGGTTGGCGCTTGTGGTTGCTTGGCATAGTGTGTGTGGCCTGACTGACTTCTTACGGTAGGTGAATGTGGGTTCTGGAACAGCGGGGCGGAGGCCCCCCGCGGGGCCATCGTGACGGGAGGAGGCTAGAGACGAACAGTATAGGAACTTGCGGGCAGCCTGTCAACCACCGGCCCAGTGGGATCCGCCTTCTACGTTCTCATTCTACCTTCTACCTTGGCATCCCACGTCTTGCGTTCCGCCACCGCCGGGCCGCTCGGGCCGTCAGTACCGGCTGGGGTCTTCGCCGATGCCCAGGATGCTGCAGGCCGCCACGGTGCGAATCCCGAGCGACGCGGCCTTGCGCTCGAGTTCCTCGCTGCCCGCGCCCGGGTTCAGCCACACCTCCCCGATGCCCTTCCGCGCCACCTGGTCGATCACCTGGAGGCCGATCGCCGGGCGCACGTAGAAGGTGGCCATGTCGATCGCGCCGGGGACGTCGAGGACGGTCGGGTACGTCTTCAACCCCTCGACTTCCGCCTCCGACGGCGTGACGGGCACGACCGTGAACCCCTTGTGGCTGAACGCGCGGACAGCCTTGTTGCCGTAGCGCCGACGGTTCGAGGACGCGCCGATCACCGCGACCACCTTGGCCATGGGATCAGTATAGCCGACCGGCACATCCCGCTGGGGGAGGCGCCGTCTCCCGAGAGCGGCGACCGCCGATGGTACAATCCCCGCCGTGCGCGCCGCCGCGATCCTCCTCGTCCTGCTCTCCGGCCTCACCTTCGGCCTGGGCCTCGGCACCCCGGCGATCACCGATTCCGACGAGGCGTACTACGCCGAGGCGAGCCGCGAGATGGTCGAGCGGGGCGACTACCTGACACCCCGGTTCAACTACCGCGAGCGCTTCCAGAAGCCGGTGCTCTACTACTGGGCGGCGGCGGGCTTCTACCAATTGTTCGGCATCCGCGAGTGGACGGCCCGCGCGGCCGCGGCGCTCTCGGGCCTGGGCCTGGTGCTCCTGGCCTTCGCGGCCGGGCGGCGCTGGTTCGACGCCGCGACGGGACTGCTGGCCGGGGCCGTTCTCGCCACCAGCTTCGGCGCCGTGTTCATGGCGAGGATGGCGCTGCCCGACCTCCCGCTGGCCTTCTTCGTCAACGCGACCGTCTACACCGCCCTGGTCGCACTGTTCGAACGCCCCGCCCGCGTGGCTCGGTGGTGGGCGGCCTGCGGCGCCGTCGCGGGACTCGGCTTCCTGACCAAGGGCCCGGTCGCCATCTTGCTGCCCGCCCTCGTGATCGCCCCGCTCTTCGTGTTCGAGCGCGGGTGGCGGCGCCTGCGCGCCCGGCACGTCGCGCTCGCGCTGGCCGCCTTCGCGCTGACCGCCCTTCCCTGGTACGCCGCGATGACCGCCGAGCACGGCACCCGGTACCTCTACGGCTTCTTCCTGGGCGACAACCTGGAGCGCTTCGCAACCACGGCGTATAACCCGCACCGATCGCCGTTCTTCTACGTGCCGATCCTCCTTGGCGGCCTGTTGCCCTGGTCGCCGTTCCTCTTCCTCGGCATCCGCCCGCTGCTGGCGGCGTGGCGCGCCCGCCGGCTGTCCCGGCGCTCGGTCAGGCTGCTCTGCTGGTCGGTGCTCCCGCTGCTCTTCTTCTCGGTCTCCGTCGGCAAGCAGCCGCGCTACATCCTGCCGATGCTTCCGCCGCTGACCCTGGCCATTGCGTGGTGGATTCGCACCGCCACCCTCGGCCGCCAGGGGGCGGCAGGCGAGCAGCCCGCGCTGGCGCGGTGGCTTGGCTTCGCGTCGGGCGGGCTGGTCTTCACCCTCGCCGTGCTGCTGTGGAGAGCCCAGCCGCTGCTGCAGAACGTCTCCCCCGCCCGCCACCTGGCGGGCGTCGCGGCCCTGGCCGGCACCGGCGTCGCCGTGATGGCCATCGCGGCCAGCCGGCGCTGGCGGCTGACGCCCGCTGCCGTGGCCGTCGCCGGGGCCGCCATCGTCCTCGCCCTCAACCAGGCGGTGCTCTCCGAGCGCGGCGCTTACCCCGTGGAGCGGATGGCCCGCGCGGTCACGGCCGAGCGCGGCGCGGGGGAACCGGTAGGAACCTATCGCGTCTTCGTACGGAACCTGATCTTCTACACCGGCGTCGAGCAGGAGGACCTGTACAGCGAAGCGCGGCTGCACGACTTCCTCGACAGCCCCGACCGGGTGTTGTGCGTGATCCGCGAACACGACCTGCTGGCGCTCGAGCAGTCGCGGGCCCGCCCTTACCGCCGTCTGCGCACCGTCACCTACTTCGACCCTGCGACGGCGAAGCTCCGCGCGTTGCTGTGGCCGGATCCCGAGAGGGAGCTGAGGACGGTGGTGCTGATCAGCAACAAGTAGGGGCGACCCTTGTGGTCGCCCTCCCGCGGATCACTCGGTCCAGATCTTTCCCGGGTTGAGGATCCCCTTCGGGTCGAAGGCGTGCTTGACCCGCTTCATGAGCGCAATCGTGTCGGGCGAGAGTTCCAGGCCAAGGTAGGGCGCCTTGGTGAAGCCGACGCCGTGCTCGCCGCTGATCGAACCCTCGCGGGCCACGACCCCTTCGAACAGCAGCCTCTCGGCCCGGCGGGCCCGAGCCATCTCGGCGGGGTCGTCAGCGTGGACCATGAAGTTGACGTGGATGTTGCCGTCGCCCGCATGGCCGAAGCAGGCGATCGTCAGGTCGAACCCGTCGCGCAGTTCCTGCAGTAACTCGAAGAGATCGGCGATCCGGCCGCGCGGGACCACGACGTCGTGGTTCAACTTGGTCGGCGCGATCGTCTTGAGCGCGGGGGACAGCTCGCGGCGCACTCGCCACAGCCTGTCGCGCTCCTCGGATGTGGACGCCCGCAGCACCTCGGTCGCGCCAGCCGCACCGCACGCGGCGGCGACCCGCCTCGCCTCCTCGGCCACGGCCTCGGCGAGGCCGTCCACCTCGACGAGCAGCAGGGCCCCGGTGCCGGCGGGAGCCAGCTCCTCGCCAAGGTAGCGAGCGACGGCCGCGAGCGACGCCGCGTCCACCAGCTCCAGGGTCGCCGGGACGACGCGCGAGCGGATGAGCCCTGTCACCGCTTCGACCGCCGCTCCCGCCGAGGGGAACGTCGCCCGCAGCGTGGCGCGCGAGGGCGGCAGCGGCACCAGGCGCAGCACGGCCTGCGTGATGATGGCCAGGGTCCCCTCCGACCCGACGAGAAGCTGCGTCAGGTCGTAGCCGACCACGTTCTTCACCGCCTTCGAGCCGGTCCTGATCACCTCGCCGCCGGGGAGAACCGCCTCGAGGCCGAGCACGTAGCGGCGCGTCGTGCCGTACTTGAACGCGCGCGGGCCGCCGGCGCACTCGGCGATGTTCCCCCCGATTACCGATTTCTCGAGGCTCGCGGGGTCGGGCGGGTAGAACAGGCCCACCCGCTCGACGGCCGCCTGGAGCGCGCCGGTGATCACGTTGGGCTGGACGACGGCCAGCAGGTTGTCCTGATCGATCTCGAGGATGCGATTGAACCGCTCCATCGAGACCACTACGCCGCCGCGCAGGGGCACCGACCCGCCCGTGTAGCCGGTGCCGCCCCCCCGCACCGTCAGCGGGATGGCCCGGGTCGAGCAGGCCTCCGCGATCGCAGACACCTCGAGGGTCGTGCCGGGAATGACAACGAGGTCGGGCGGGTGGACGCGCGCCAGGGCATCCTGGCCGTAGGCGTCGAGCGCGGCCGGGTCGTCGCGAACCCGGTCGCGCCCCACGATCTGACGCATCTCCTCTACGAAGGCGGGCGGGAGCATGTCACGCGACCGCGATGGCACCTGCCGAAGTTGCCGGAAAGGCGCTAGGCCCACTCACGCACGAGCGTCCGGCCGCCGATCTCGATCTCGCGCGGCTCGCCCGCATCGAGGGCCCAGCGGATGCGGCGCATCCCCTCGACCACGTCGACCGTGCTCCCCGCGTAGCTCAGGCGCAGGTGCCCCTCGAGGCCGAAGTCGCGGCCCGGCACGGTGACGACCCTCGCCTTGTTGAGCAGGAACATCGACAGCTCGAACGAGTCGGCCGCAATGCCGGGCTTCAGGTAGTGCGAGAAGTCGGGCAGGCAGTAGAAGGTGCCCTGCGGCTTCACCACCCGCACGCCCGGCAGCTTCCCCAGTTCGTCGACGATCACGTCGCGGTTGTGCTCCATCGCGCGCCGCAGGGTTTCCACCTCGTCCTGCGGACCGAGCAGCGCCCCCTCGGCCGCCACCTGGCACAGGCTCGACACGCACGAGGTGGTCTGCGACTGGATCTTCGACATCGCCCCGACGATCTCGCGGCTCGCGATGGCCCAGCCGATGCGGAAGCCGGTCATCCCGTACGTCTTGGCGATCCCGTTCACGACGATGAGGTGGCTGCCGTCGGTCTCGAGCCGGGTGTAGTCGTAGCAGGAGGGCGCGGTGACGCCGTCGAACACCAGCTTGTGGTAGATGTCGTCCATGATCGCGTGGATGCCGCGCTCCTCGCACATCCGCACGATACTGCCCACGAAGTCGGGCGAGTACACCATTCCCGACGGGTTGTTGGGGCTGTTGACGACGATGGCGCGGGTGCGGGAGGTCACGGCCGCCTCCACCCGGGCGACGTCGGGCTCCAGGCTGCCGGGGTCGGACGACACCACGACCGGCACCGCGCGGCACATCTTCACCATCTCCGGGTACGAGACCCAGTAGGGGGCCAGGAGGATCACCTCGTCGCCCGCGTCGAGGATGGCGAACAGCGCGTTGAAGATTGCCTGCTTGGCGCCCGAGGTGACGATGACGTTCCGCGGCGCGACGGTCCGGCCGTAGGTCTCCTCGGTGTAGCGGATGATCGCCTGCTTGAACGACGCCAGGCCGGTCGTGGGCGAGTACTTGATCTTGCCGCCGTGGAGCGCGGCGGTTCCCTTCTCGATCGCCGCCTGCGGCGCCCGGTTCTGCGGCTCGCCGACGCCGAGGTGGACAACCGGCTCGCCCTGCTCGCGCAGCAGGCGAGCCTGGTCGTTGAGGGCGAGGGTCGGGGACTCCGCGATGCTCCGAGCGAACTGGCTCACGCCCATGTCTTCCTCCTGCGCCTACCGGGCCCGGCGCGCGTGCATCCGGGCCTCGACGGCCTCCGGGACCAGCCCGGCGATCGGGCCGCCGAGCGCGAACACCTCCCGGATCAGCCGGGAGCTGATGTAGGTATAGGCTTCCGCCGGCATGGTGGAATGGAAGGCCGTGTCAAAGACGCCGACATTGGGCACGCCCGGCATGGCCTTTTGCATGGCCTCGATGCCGGTGATGTTGGCCGGGTTGTGCAGCGGCGCCAGGGGGATGTTCTCGCGCAGCGCCTCCATAACGCGGTCGCAGATGAGCACAGAACCGGAAAACTTCTCGGCACCATGCACCACACGGTGGCCCACCGCCGCAATGTCGGCCAGGGACTTGATGACACCGGTTTTGGGGGCAACCAGCTTGTCGAGCACCATTTTGATGGCAATTTCGTGATTGGCGATATCGACGACTTCCTTCACCTTCTCGCCGTTGGCCGGCTCATAGGCGAGGATGGAGTCCTTCATGCCGATACGTTCGACCAGACCGACAGCAACACGGTGTTCGTTGGACATGTCGAGCAGTTGGTACTTGAATGAGGAGCTGCCGCAATTTAGTACAAAAACAAACATGATTCTTTCCTTTGAGTAATGGCCAA
>DAOPQX010000119.1:0-9383 GCA_035348395.1 Vicinamibacterales bacterium
ACTGGTGGGCGCCCGCCGGGCTCTCGGTCAGCTCCCACTCGTACCCGAACAGGTTCCAGAGGAAGTTGTTGGTCCACCTGGTGGGCGTGGTCGTCCAGATCACCTCGAGACCGCTGGTGATCGTGTCGCCCCCTTTGCCCGTGCCGTAGCTGCTCTGCCAGCCCAGGCCCTGCGCCTCGAGCGGAGCCGCCTCGGGCTCGGGGCCGACGTGCGTCGCCGGGCCCGCGCCGTGCGTCTTGCCGAAGGTGTGGCCGCCCGCGATCAGCGCCACCGTCTCCTCGTCGCTCATCGCCATGCGGCGGAACGTCTCGCGAATGTCCTTCGCGGCCGCAACCGGATCGGGGTTTCCGCCAGGCCCTTCCGGGTTGACGTAGATCAGGCCCATCTGGACCGCCGCGAGCGGGTTCGCCAGCTCACGGTCGCCGCTGTAGCGCGCGTCGCCGAGCCAGGTGTCCTCGGTCCCCCAATTCACCTCGGAGGGCTCCCACACGTCCTCGCGCCCGCCGCCGAACCCGAACGTCTTGAAGCCCATCGACTCGAGCGCGCAGTTGCCGGCGAACACCATCAGGTCGGCCCACGAGATCTTCCGGCCGTACTTCTGCTTGACCGGCCAGAGCAGGCGCCGCGCCTTGTCGAGGTTCGCGTTGTCGGGCCAGCTGTTGAGCGGCGCGAAGCGCTGCTCCCCCGACCCGGCGCCGCCGCGACCGTCGTGGATGCGATAAGTGCCGGCGCTGTGCCAGGCCATCCGGATGAATAACGGCCCGTAGTGGCCGAAGTCGGCCGGCCACCAGTCCTGCGACGTGGTCATCACCGCCTCGATGTCCTTCTTCAGGGCGTCGAGGTCGAGCGTCTTGAACTCCTCCGCGTAGTCGAAGTCCGCACCCATCGGGTTGCGGGCCGGAGGGTTCTGGTGCAGAGCCTGGAGGTTCAGCTGGTTCGGCCACCAGTCCCTGTTCGATCGTCCTCTGGGGGCTCGGCCCGCGAGGGGAGCTTCTTTTTCCTTGTCCATGTAGATGATGTCCTCTCGTGGTGTGAAGTAACGGTCTGGCTGACACTGCGGGGGCGTTGTTGCGCCGCGGGGCCCGGCTTCGACGCTCGGTCGCGCGCGAGGCACTCGGGACAGCGGCCCCAGTAGATCACCTCGGCCTCCTCGACCTCGTAGCCCATGCTGTCCACGGCCTCGAGACAGGGACCCGCGCCGACCGCGCATGCCACGTCCGTCATGCGGCCGCACGCCCGGCAGATCAGGTGATGGTGGTTGTCGCCGACGCGGTCCTCGAAGCGCGCGGGCGACCCGGCGGGCTGAATCCGCCGGATGAGGCCCGCGCCCGTCAGGACGGCAAGGGCGTCGTACACCGACTGGAGCGAGATGGCGCCGATCTCGGAGCGGACGACCTCCAGCACGCCTTCGGCGGCAATGTGCGGTTGACAGGCGACGGCCCGCAGGACGGCCAGCCGCTGCGCCGTCACGTGGATGCCGCGCTGCCGGAGAAGCTCAGCGGGGTCGGAACCCATCGGGAGAGTCTACCCCAGGAATTTGGAATCACTCAAGAGTTTGATTAGGCCAGAACACTCCGCTTACACGCTCCCGAGCCAGGTCCCCTGCCGGGCGCTCTCGACGATCGCCTCGATTGCGCGCATGTTGGCGACGGCATCCTCGAGCGGAGTCGGCACCGGCGTGTTCTCGAGCACCGCGCGCGAGAAGAGATCCCCCTGGATCGTGTACTGGTCGGCGACCGGGAGAAGAATCTCCTCCACCTCCGAGCCGTGCTGGTGCCACAGGCGGCACGGGCGATCGGGCGGCGCGTTGAACGGAATCTCGATCTCCACCCGGCCGCCGGTGCCGTAGATGTTCACGCGCTGATACGGTGCCAGTTGCGTCGCGCAGGTGAAGGTGGACGTTCCGTCCCCGAAGTCGAGGATGCCCGAGGCCAGTCGATCCACGCCGAACGCCGGGTCGTACTCGACGCTGCCGCAGACGCGTGCCGGCTCGCGCCCGAACAGGAAGCGCGAGAGCGAGATGCAGTAGCAGCCGATGTCCATCAGGCCGCCGCCGCCCTTGCTCGGGTCGTTGCGGATGTTCGCCGGGTCGTCGAGGTAGTACGAGAAGAACGAGTGAATCGTCCGCAGCGACCCGATCCCGCCCTCGCGCACGATCTGCCGCGCGCGCTGCCACTGCGGGTGGAAGCGGTACATGAACGCTTCCATCACCTTGATCGACGGGGCGCGCCGCGATGCCTGCAGGAACGATTCGGCCTCGGCCGCGGTCAACCCGATCGGCTTCTCGCACAGCACGTGCTTCCCCGCCTCGATCGCCTTCAGCGACCAGGGCACGTGGAGGTCGTTCGGCAGCGGGATGTAGACGGCGTCGATCGCGGGATCGTCCAGCAGCGCCTGGTAGCTGCCGTACGCCTTCGCGAGGCCCAGGCGGCCGGCAGCCTTCTCGGCGGCCCCGAGGTCGCGGGACGCGATCCCCACGACCTCGCACAGCTCCCCCCGCTGCATGCCGGGGATCACCTTCAGCAGGCCGATCTTCGCGGTGCTCAGCACTCCCCACCGGACTCGCGGCATGCGCGGCTCCCTTCCCTACACCGCTCCTCGGTTCCGCTGGCAAGGACCTGCCCCTTCGCGGGTCCTGCCGCGGGGCTCCCCCCGCTCGGCTTCGCGCGAAAAGCGCTTGTCACGCGTGTCGCGCTCCAGGCGAGCGGGGGCCCTCCGCCCCGCGTCACCCGCTCACGGCCTTGACAGTATGGGAGCCACTATACCCCAGCCGTTCAGTCGCCGGCGACCTCCATTCGCCACAGCGGTCCGCCCACGTAGAACGGCTGGTCGGAGCGAAGGTAGATAGGTGGGTTGCCCCCCGCAATCCAGACGTGCGAGTCGGGAGGCTGCCGGCCGACCAGCGGTGCGAAGAAGCCGGCCACGCCGCCGATCTCGGCCTTCAGGACGTAGTGCGTCGCCGGCCGTTCCTCTCCATTCTGGACTGGGGCCACGCGATCGGCAGTGGCGGACTTGACCTCGAGCCGCACCAGCCGAGGCGACGGGGTGGCGACGATCAGCGAGAGTTCCGGCCACGGGCGGTCCGGCCCGAGGTTCTTCAGCACGACGGGCACCATGCCGTTCGCCAGGTTCGCGGGGATCTCGTACTCCCGCTCGACGTGCTTCGCCTGGCCGCTCCCTTCCGAGTAGGCGACGGTCACCTGCCCGCTGGCGCCGTCTACCGACATGTCGATCGATCGCGGAAACGCCGGCCCGCGCTGCACCAGGCGGTCGCGGACGAATCGGAGTTCCCGGTCCTGTGAGAAGACGACCGTCTCGTCGTGGAGCGAGCCGTCGTTGAAATGGAAGACGACGCGGGTGGTGACGAGCGCCCCCTCCACCGCCTGTGACATCTCGCCCTCAGCGAGAAGGGAGCCGCCCGGCGCGCGCAGGACGAGACGTTCGTTCAGAGGGCCTTCCGGGTAGCGCACCGCCACCGCCTCGCCAGCGTGGCCCTGCGGAGCCATCGTCAACGCCGACGCCATCAGCACAAGAGCGATGCTCCGCATCCTGCCTCCTGCCGAGGAGCAGGAACTGCAGGTCTCGTACCGAAGAACGCGCAAGGGAAGGCTAGCTCCGGCGCCCGCCCCCGATGTCCAGCCGGGCAATCGCCGCCTCCAGCGGCCCGGGCCCCGGCAGCGGCTTGACGAGGTGCTCGGCGAACCCGGCCTCGCGGCTCTTGCGGAGATCGGCGGCCGTGCCGTAACCAGACAGGGCGATCGCGGGGATGTGCTGGCCGTTCGCCGCGAGCTGCCGCATCAGGTCGTAGCCGCTGGCGTCGGGCAGCCCGATATCCGAGATCAGGAGGTCGAAGCGCTGGCGCTCGACCGCGGCGAGGGCCTCGCCGGCGGTGGGAGCGACGACCGCGTCGTGGCCCATGCTCTCGAGCAGCAGCGCCATCATCTCGGCCGAGTCGGCGTGATCCTCGACCACCAGGACCCAAAGGCGGCGTGGCGCACCGGGGCCGGGTGCCGGGAGCTCGTTCTCCCCTTGGGAAGGCGCAGGCCTCGCCAGCGCGCAACGCGCCAGCGGCAGGCGCACCGAGAAGGTCGAGCCGAGGCCGGGCCCCGCGCTCCGCGCCGCGATGCTGCCGCCGTGCATTTCCACGATCGCCTTGCAGATGCTCAGGCCGAGCCCGAGGCCGCCCAGTCCCCGCGCCCGTTCATCCTGCTCGAACGCGTTGAAG
Organism: Vicinamibacterales bacterium; assembly: GCA_035348395.1. GTDB lineage: Bacteria > Acidobacteriota > Vicinamibacteria > Vicinamibacterales > Fen-181 > JARKSS01. Next base: position 4,226 of record DAOPQX010000119.1, read on the forward strand.
AGCCTGGGCAGGATGTCGGGGTGGATGCCGCTCCCCCGGTCGATCACCTCCACCACCAGGTTGCCGCCGTGGTGCCCTTCGGCCGGCGCAGGCAGCGGGCACTCCTTCACCCCGCCCCCGCACGTCACTGGTTCCACCGGGCAGCGCTCGACCGGCTCCACCCGCGCCCGCACCACGATGTGACTGCCCTCGGGACTGAACTTCATCGCGTTGCGAAGCAGGTTCCAGAACACCTGCTGAAGCCGCGCGGCATCGCCCATGACGGGATACGGGGCGGCGGGCATCTCGATGGCGAGCGCCTGTTCCTTCTCTTCCAGGTCGCGCTCCACGACAGCAGCCGCCTCGCGAAGGGAGGCAGCGACGTCCACCGGGCGCTTCTCCATCTGCAGCTTGCCCGACACCACCCGGCTCACGTCGAGCAGGTCGGCGATGAGGCGGACTTCGAGATCGAGGTTGCGGCTGACCATGGCGAGCGTGCCCCGCACGTCGGCTGGCAGCCGCACGTCGGTCCGCAGCAGCGACATGGCCGCCACGGCCGGCGTCAGCGGCGTGCGCAGCTCGTGGGAGAGCTGCGCGATGAACTGGTCCTTCGCGCGGCTCGCCGCCGCCAGCTCCTCCTCGACCCGCTTCATCGCGTCGATGTTCGCCGCGACGCCGAACCAGCGGACGACGTGCCCGGCGGCATCGTGGATCGGGACGCCCCGCACCTTGAACCACTCGTAGTGACCGTCGTGGCGGCGCACCCGGTACTCCAGGTCGTACGGCGCCCTCCCCTCGACCGCCGCCCGCCAGGCCGCCAACGCGCGCGGGCGGTCGTCGGGGTGCAGCAGCAGCGCCCACCCCTCGCCGAGGTGCTCGGGCATCGGCACGCCCGTGAAGTCCACCCACTGCTGGCTCTGGTAGTCGCAGTACCCGTCGGGCCGCGTCGTGAAGACCATGCCGGGGATCGACTCCAGCGTCTGGCGGTAGAACGACTCGCTCTCCTCCAGCGCCTTCTCGGTCCGGCGGCGTTCGGTGATGTCGAGCCAGGTGGAGAGCATCACTGGCTCCCCCGCGATCGACAGCAGCTCGCCCGAGGCCAGGAACTCGCGAATCTCGCCCGACTTCACGCGTATGCTCTGGGCCCGGTTGCGGAAGAAGCCGTGCCGCCGCAGCTCGGCAATCGCCCCCTCGCGGTCCTCCGGCTTCGGCCACAGGCCCAGCTCTGAGGCGGTGCGGCCCTCGAACTCCTCGCGGCTGTAGCCCGCAATTTCGGTGAAGGCGGGGTTCGCGTCGAGGAGCCGGCCATCGGAGACGCGCGTGAGGCAGATGGCCATCGGGTTCGACTCGAAGATCTTGGCGAACTTTTCCTCCGAAAACCGCAGCGCCTCTTCGGCCTGCTTGCGCCCGGTGATGTCGCGGACGATGCTGAGCAGCGTGGCGGTTCCCTCGATCGAGGCTCCCTGCGAGCTCACTTCGACCGGGAACTCGCTGCCGTCCTTCCGGACGTGCCGGGTCTCGAACAGGATGCCCTGGTTGTCGGCGGCCTCCATCAGGTGCGCTGTCTCGTCCCGCGTGTCGGGCGCGCGAAGGTCGCAGATCGCCATCCGCAGCAGCTCGTCGCGCGTGTAGCCGTAAGCCTTCACCGCGGCCTCGTTGACCTCGAGGAGCCGTCCGTCTGCGCGGCGAATGAACAGGAGGATGTCGCGGCTGTGTCGGGCGAGCAGGTCGTAACGGCCCCTGCCCGCCGCGGCGTCGCGAGGAGGGGCGGTTCCGGCGTTCCGGCGCACAATCATGTTGGCCTCGAAGACGCGGGGATCTACCTGGAATTCTCCGCGCGTCGAGGCAACGGGAACCCGGGGTCACTGTCGGCTGAGATGATGGCGAAGCGTCGACCGGCGGAACGCACATTCTAGGGGGACGAGGCCCCTTTCGCAACCTCGACCGGCGACCTCGACGGGCGGCCTCGCCCGCAGGTCACCGCCGCAGGACGGGCGGTGGGTCATGGGATTACCATGGGATTTCCACCGCATCACCAGGACCGCGCGTAAGGCCACGGCCACCATCGGGAAGGCCACCAGGACAGGGGCCCGTCACCGCTCGGAGGAATTCAGCCGGAGGAAGTATGTTGCGACTCAGAAGCGTCTCGGCAGGGCTCGCCCTCGCTCTCGTCGCCGGCGTCGCAGGGCTCCTCGCGCAGTCGCCGGCGCCGCCGCAGGCCGGCCAGGCGTCGATGCCGAAGCTCGAGTTCGAGAAGTACACCCTGCCCAACGGCCTGCAGGTGATCCTCCACGTGGATCGCAAGCTGCCGATCGTGCACGTGAACCAGTGGTTCCACGTCGGCTCGAAGAACGAGAAGGCGGGCCGCACCGGCTTCGCCCACCTCTTCGAGCACATGATGTTCCAGGGATCGAAGAACGTCCCCGGCGAGTACTTCACGCACGTGGAGCGCGCCGGCCCAACGTGATGGAAGGCGGCGTCAACGGGACGACCAACGAAGACCGGACGAACTACTTCGCGACCGTGCCGTCGGCAAACCTCGAGATGCTGATGTGGCTCGAGTCAGACCGGCTCGCAACGCTGCTCGACGTCACCTCGCAGGACAAGCTCGACAACCAGCGCGACGTGGTCAAGAACGAACGCCGCCAGGGGCTCGAGAACCAGCCCTACGGCCGCGCCTTCCCGCTGCTGGCAGAGGCGGTCTTCCCCAAGGGCCACCCCTACTCGTGGCCAGTCATCGGCAGCCAGGAAGACCTCTCCGCCGCCTCGCTCGACGACGTGAAGGAGTTCTTCCGGCAGTACTACACGCCCAACAACCTGTCGCTGGCGATCGCGGGCGACTTCGATCCCGCCGAGGCCAAGCGGCTCGTCGAGAAGTACTTCGGGGGGCTCCCCCCGGGGCCCGCGCTCGATCGGCCGGCGCGCTGGATCCCCCGCCTCGACAGCCCGCGGGTGGTCGAGGTGAACGACCGCGTGTCGCTCGAGCGCGTGTACTTCGGCTGGCCGGCGCCCGAGTACTTCGCCGAGGGCGAGGCCGAGCTGACGCTGGCGGCGCGGGTGCTCGCCGACGGCCTGTCCTCGCGGCTCAACAAGACCCTCGTCTACGACCGGCAGCTCGCGACCGGCGTGAACGCCTTCAACGCGACCAACGAGATCGCCAGCCTGTTCATCGTGATGGCGACGGCGAGGCCCGGGGCTTCCCTCGCGGAGATCGAGGAGGTGATCGGGCAGGAGATCGCGCGGCTCGCGAAGGAAGGCCCGACGCCGGCCGAGCTCGAGCGGGCGAAGACAAAGTACGAGTCGGAGTTCATCTCGGGCCTCGAGCGCATCGGCGGCTTCGGCGGCAAGGCCGACGTACTAAACCAGTACAACGTCTTCCTCGGCGACCCCGGGAAGGTGGAGGAGGACCTCCAGCGGTTCCGCGCCGTCACGGCCGATTCGCTGCGGCGGGCCGTCGCCGACTGGCTCGATACGCCGAACCGCGCCACCGTCCGGTTCCACCCCGAGGGGTCGCAGCGCGCGGCGGCGCCCGACACCCTCGATCGGGCGAAGGTGCCGGCGCTCGGCGAGGACCGGCCCTTCACGGCGCCGTCGGTCCAGGCCGGCAAGCTCCCGAACGGCCTCGAGCTGTTCGTCGTCGAGCGCCGCGACCTGCCGAAGGTGAACGTGTCGATCGTCACTCGCGCGGGGGCAGTCGCCGATCCACCCGGGAAGGGGGGCGCGGCCAACCTGGTGGTCCGCACGATCGACATGGGCACGCCCGCGCGGAGCGCGCTCGAAATCGAGGACGCGCTTGGCGCGCTGGGGACGACCCTCGGGGGATTCTCCGGTCGCGAAAGCGCGCGCCTCGGGTTCGACGTCCTCACCCGCAACCTCTCGCCCGCGCTCGCCATCGTCGCCGAGGTCGTGCAGCAGCCGACCTTCCCCGAGAACGAGATCGCGCGCGAGAAGAAGCGGCAGCTCGACGCCATCGCGCAGCAGGACCGAAGCCCGAATGCCCTCGCGGCGCGCATCGCCCCGATGCTGGCGTTCGGCCGCGACCACCCGTACGGCCGCCCGGTTTCGGGCTTGAAGGCCACGGTCGAGGCGCTGACGCGCGCCGACCTCGCGGCCTTCCACGCGGCGCGCTGGAAGCCGGGATCGACGGCGCTGGTCTTCGTGGGCGACGTGACGCTGGCGCAGGCAACCGAGCTTGCCAGGCAGCACTTCGGCGGCTGGAGCGGCGGCGCGGCGCCCGCCGTGCAGATCCCCGCGCCCGCGCCGGCGGCCGGCGCCCGGCTCTTCGTGGTCGATCGCCCCGACTCGGCGCAGACCGTCGTGGCCCAGTGGCTTCAGGCCCCCGAACGCCGGTCGCCCGACTACGACGCCCTCTCGCTGGTGGACGCGGTGTGGGGCGGCGGCGGGTTCGGGACGCGGCTCAACCTGAACCTCCGCGAGGACAAGGGCTACTCGTACGGCGTCTTCTCCAATTTCGACCCGATGTCGCGCGCGGGACAGTGGATCGCAAGCGGCGGCGTGCAGACCGACAAGACCGCCGCGGCGGTGGCCGAGTTCGACAAGGAGCTGAAGGACCTGGTGAGCGGCCGCCCCATCGGAGCCGAGGAGCTCGAGCACGCGAAGACGCGCCGCGTGCGCGGCTACGCGCAGCAGTTCGAGTCGCTCGGCCGGATCGGCCAGCAGGTCGGCGACCTCTGGACGCTCGGCCTGCCGATGAGCGAACTGCAGCGCGAGTACGAGGCCACCCGGCAGGTGTCGCTCGACGCGGTGCTCGCCGCCGTGAAGAAGTACGTACGCCCCGAGGCCTCGGGGCTGCTGCTGGTTGGAGACCGCGCGAAGATCGAACAGGGGCTGCGCGATCTGCAGCTCGGCGAGATCGCGATGCTGGATATCGAGGGGCGGCCCGCCGCCACCACGAACCAGGCAGCCGGCCGCTGATCGCTCGGACGGAGGGGCCGCCTCCACAGGAAGCCGGGGCGGCTCCTCGACTCCGGCGCTCTTGCGTTGAGCAAAGGCGTGCATGTTCGCGGGTCCTGCCGCGGGGCTCCCCCGCTCGGCTTCGCGCGAAGAGCGCTTGTCACGCGTGTCGCGCTCCACCCTTCGACTTCGCTCAGGGTGCGGTGAGGTTTGTCGAACCGCAGGCGAGCGGGGGCCCTCCGCCCCGCGTCACCCGCTCACGGCC
>DAOPQX010000120.1:0-9342 GCA_035348395.1 Vicinamibacterales bacterium
CGGGCCCCTCAACAAGCGCACCGAGATCAGCCCGCGCTTCAACGCCAAGCTGACGCTGCAGCCCACCTCGTCGGACACCATCATCCTCGGTGGCCAGTACGACCAGTACAACGTGGACGGCCGCGTGGGCTGGTGGTCGTCGGCCCAGACGATCTACGACGCGACGGTCAAGGAGGACGCCCCGGAGTGGGTGTGGAACGCGCAGTACCGCAGGGTGTTCGGCTCCAGCTCCCTGCTCGAGGCGAAGTTCACCGGGTACAGCGGCTACTACTACCTCGACCCCGTCAACCCCGATCCGCCCAGCTTCGACGGCGGAACCGGCGAGTACGGCGGCGGAGGCGGCGGGATCTACTACGCCGACCGCGGCCGCAACCAGGTCAACGTGTCCTTCACGCGCTACGCCCAGAAGTTCGGCAGCCACTCGCTCAAGTTCGGCGCCGAGATCGAGCGCAGCCGTGCGCGCAGCCAGTCGCAGCCCTACGGGCCGGCGGGTTTCTACATCTACAGCTACTACGGGGTGCCGTACGGCCAGTACAGCTATTCGTACGACCTCCCCGCCCGGAACAAGCGGATGTCGGCCTTCGCCCAGGACCAGTGGAGCGTCGGGCGCCTGACGATGAACCTCGGCGTGCGCCTCGATCACATCCGGGGCAGCGGCGACAACATCGACTACGACGTCTACAAGCCGAAGGCGTCGTGGGGACCTCGCCTCGGCGCGGCCTACGACCTGACGGGCAAGGGCAACACCGTGCTGAAGGGGTTCTGGGGCCGGTACTTCGAGGGCGGGTCGGCCGGGTTCTTCGAGTACTCGCTCCCGCCCGGGGTCTCCGACTTCAGCGTCCGGCCGTACAACGAGGACGGCACACTCAGCGACACCGTCGAGGTCCTCACGCCCGGCTTCCTGTACGGGATGGCGAGCAACGTGAGGCACCCGAGCACCGACGAGTTCAACCTCTCGTTCGAGCAGCAGATCACGAGGACGCTGCGCTTCACCGTGACCGGCATCTATCGGACGTGGGGGAACTTCATCAACAACGTGGTCCCGGGCGCGATCTGGAGCCCGGTCACGTTCCGCAACGACCTCACCGGGCAGGACTTCACGGGATACTACTGGGTGAACCGTGAGGACACCGCGACGAGCGTGATGACCCAGAACATCAAGGGCTACAAGTTCATGGCGGCCGACGGCAGCACCATCGCCACGGCCGACCCCGAGCGGAACTACAAGGGCCTGATGTTCGTCCTCAGCAGGAGCCTGCGCAGCAACTTCGGGTTCCAGGCCTCGTACGTCCTCTCGAAATCCGAGGGGAACATGGACAACAGCGGGTGGGGCGACTGGCTGGGCGGTACACGATGGATGTCGCCCAACCAGGCGATCGTCAACAACAGGGGGGAGCTCAGCAATTCACGCACACACGAGATCAAGATCCACACGTCGTACAAGGTGCCGTACGTGGACGTGATGCTGGGTCTCTCGTACACCGGCATGAGCGGCTACCCGTACACCCCCTACGCCCAGTTCGGCGAGGGCGACCTGAACGTCATCGGATCGAGCCGGCGCCGGATCTACCTGAAGGAGCGAGGCAGCGACCGCAACGACTTCTATCACGTGCTCGATCTCAGGGCCGAGAAGGTGTTCAACGTCTCGGGCCAGCGTTTCGGGGTCTACGCCGACTTCAACAACCTGACGAACAGGGCCGGCGTGATCTCGAGGAACACGAGGTACCCGTACACGACCATCGGGGGCGAGCAGGTCTTGTACGGCTGGCCGACCGAGATCCAGACCCCGCGCCAGGTCACGCTGGGCGCGAGGTGGTCGTTCTAGAAGAGGCTTAGGGCTCAAGGCTCAAGGCTCAAGGCTCACGGCTCACGGCGCTGCAGAGCGGGCCGGGCGAACGAGATTCGCCCGGCCCGCCTTTTTTCCTGCTGATCCCCGATCCCTGATCCTTACTTCCCTCCCCTCCCCTTCGCCTCTGCCGCCCGCCCGAGCGACACCTGCACCGCCGCCTCGCGCGCCAGCCCCTTGCGGTTCAGCAGGTCGGCGAGCACGTAGTGGCCGAGCGCCGCGTACTCGGATTGCGGCCCCAGCTCCAGCCCCTTGCGCGCCACACGGATCGCCTCGTCGAGGTTCGAGCCGGCGTCGAGGTACGCCTTCGCCAGGTAGAAGTGCCCCTCGGCGAAGCGGGGATTGCTGACGATCGACTGCTCCAGCGCCTCGATCTGCCCCTCGCGGTCCCCCACCTGCTCGTAGAGCAGCGAGAGGTTGAAGGCAGCCTTGTAGCTCTCGGGGTGCTGCTTCAGCTCCTCGAGGTACTCGCGCTCGGCGCCGGCGAGGTCGCCGCGCTTCTCGGCGAGCAGCGCGAGGTTGAAGTGCGCGAGCCGGACGTCTGGCTTGGCGGCAATCGCCTCGCGCACCAGGCGCTCGGCACCGGCCAGGTCGCCGCGCTCGAGCGCGATGACGCCGAGCGCGTTCTTCGCGCCCGCCACCATCGGGTCGATCTCGAGCGCTCTCCTGAAGGCCGCCTCCGCGCGCGCGGCGTCACCGCGATCGAGCCAGAGCTCGCCGACCTGGTAGTACACGTACGCGTCCCGCGGATCGATCTGGAGATACCGCTCGAACCCGGCCAGCGCCGCCTCGTCGTCGCCGAGCGCCCGGTACGCGCGCGCCAGGTTGATCACCGCCAGGTCGTAATCGGGCTTGAGGCTGAGCGCCCTCTGGAAGTACTCCAGCGACTTGCGCGGTTCGCCGTGCCGCAGGTAGTGCGTGCCCAGCGTGAACCAGGCGTCGATGACCTGCGGGTCCTGCTCGATGACGTCCTCGAGCAGCGCGATCATCTTCTGCGACGGCGGTGCGGCCTCGTCGTCGTTGTCGTTGGCGAGGTCCATCGCGCGGCCGAGCTGGTTGAACAACCCGATCTTGTCCTTCGGGTCGGCACGCCCCGTCCGGGAGTCGGCGGCGGAGGCGACGAACGAGCCGACGTAGCCGAGCGCGGCGAGACGGGCCCGCGCCTCGGGGTCCGCGTCCGAGGCCGGGAGTGCCGCCTCGGTCTTCGAGAATCGCGACTCGAGCCGCCGCAGCTGCGCGAGCATCGTGTCGGCCATCGCCCGGCGCTCGCCGAAGAGATTGGTGCGCTCGCCCGGGTCGCGCTCGAGGTCGTACAGCTCGGGCCTGGGGGCGTCGATCACCTTGTAGCGGCCGGCCCGAAGGGCGCGGATGTCGGACCAGCCGTAGTGGTGCAGCGGGTACATCGACTCCGAGTACGCGTCGAGGCCCATCTCGCGCCGCGCCCCCGTCATCAGCGGCACCAGGCTCGCACCCGAGACGCCGGCCGGCGTCTCGACGCCGAGCAGGTCGAGCAGTGTCGGCATCAGGTCCACCGAGCGCACCGGGTCGGCCACCCGGCGCGAGGCAGTCAGGCCGAAGGGCGCCCGGATGACGAACGGGACGTGCGTGACCGGGTTGTAGATGAAGAACCCGTGCGTCGCCTCGCCGTGATCGCCAAGGCTCTCACCGTGGTCGCCCATCACCGCCACGATCGTCCGGTCGTACAGTCCGAGCGTCTTCAGGCGTTCGACGATGCGCCCGACCTGGCTGTCGGCGAACGCCACCTCGCCGTTGTAGGGGTGCTGCTCATACCGGGTGGCGTAGGGCTCGGGAGGCCGGTAGGGCGTGTGCGGGTCGTAGAGATGCACCCAGGCGAAGAAGGGCGCCTCCTTTGCCCCATCCAGCCAGGGCAGCACCTTGTCCACGACCTCGTTGCCCGGCCGCTGGATCGACGCGATCGACATGACCTTCGTCTTGCTCAGGTCGAAGTCGTCGAAATAGGTGTCGAACCCCTGGTCGACGCCCCACTTCGAGTCGAGCACGTAGGCGGCGACGAACCCGCCGGTGCGGTAGCCCTTCTCCTTCAGGACCTCCGCCAGCGTCACCTGCTCCGCCCCGAGGAAGAAGCCGCCGTTGTCGCGTACCCCGTGCTCGGGCGGGAACTTGCCAGTGAAAAGCGTGGAATGGACCGGCAGGGTGAGAGGGGCCACGGCCACCGCCTGCTCGAACAGCACCCCTTCCCGGGCGAGCGCGTCGATCGCCGGGGTTTCGACGTCGCGGGCCCCGTACGCCCCGATCCGGTCTGCGCGCGTGGTGTCGAGCGTGACGAGGACGAGGTTCAGGCGGTCGCGGGAGACGCCGGCCGGCAGACCGCCCAGCTCGATGCCGCCCGGACTACGGGTCGGCCGAGGCCAGGCGAGCCAGGCGGCCGCGATGGCGATCGCGAGGAGCAGCGCGACGGCCGCGAAGGCCCGTCGAGGGAGCCGCCGGACGAGCCGCCCGAGGGAGGACCGCTCTGGCATGGGGCCATGATAGGGGACAAGCCGCTGCGGCTGTCAGGTACATTTCACCGCAGAGGCGCAGAGGCGCAGAGGTCTTCTCGAAATGGTCCGAGTTCTCTGGGAGGAGTACAATCGGCCCGTGCCCCAGACCAGACCCCGGCCGTCGCGTGCCGAGCCTCGCGAAGTCGTCGAACTGCGCCAGCTGAAGGAACGCCAGCCCGAGCTGGCGCCGGCCGTCGACCTGCAGGTCGCGCTGATCGAGCTGCAGCGGCGGGTGCAGGCGCGCGTGCCGGTGCCCTGGATCGAATTCGCTCCCGACTGGCTGAAGGCGCAGCAGGCGGCGGGGCGCCCGCTGCTCCGGTTCGAGGAGATCCCGCTCGACTGGACCGACGTCCGGCTCGTGTTCCGCCAGACGGCCGACGTGCTGCGCCGCTTCGAGGCGCTCGAGCCGGCCGACTACCGGGCGTTGCAGGCGCTCGGGCGGGACGGCCACTCGCTCGAGCCCTTTGTGGCGGACTGGTTCAATAGGGCCGCCGACCCCGCTCGCGCCGGTTCGCCTCCGGACCTCCCGGTTGCGGTGAGCCCCGAGGCGCTCGAGCAGGTGCTGGCGCTGACGCTGCGCCCGTTCCTCGAGCGGTGCGCCGAGGCCGTGCGCCAGCGGGCCGACTTCAGCGCCTGGCACCTGGCCTCGTGCCCGCTGTGCGGGGGCGAGCCGGAGTTGGCCACGCTCGACCCGCAGGGCGAGCGCTGCCTCGTGTGCGGCCGCTGCACCACCGAATGGCGGTTCGAACGCGGCGTCTGCCCCTTCTGCCGCAACGACGACCGCAGCCTGCTGCCCTCGTTCGGGAGCCGGGACGGCCTGTATCGCCTGGAGGCCTGCGACGTGTGCCGCCGCTACCTCAAGACCTTCGACGTCCGCGCCGGCCGGCGCCACGTCCTGCTGGCGGTCGATTCGGTTGCGACCCTGCCCCTCGACGCCGCGGCGATCCAACGGGGTTACAGAGGTTAGAGGCGTTGGCTGGCTGGGCGGTGGGGTGAGGCTCGAAACACGAAGGGCGCGATTCGGCCGCTGCCGCTCGCGCCCCGGATTCCGAATCCTGAATCCCGAATCCTGAATCCTGATTACTCCGGCTTCTCGTCCTTCCCGGCCAGGAGTTCCTTGGCCTTGCCGGACACCCACCCGAGCAGGTTGCGCGCCTCGGTGAAGCGCCCGGCGTTCGAGCGCGCTCCCAGCACGACCACCGCCACGGGCTGGTTCACCTCGGGAAGTTTCAGGAGGGTGACCAGGCAGTAGCCCGCGCGGTTGATGAAGCCGGTCTTGCCGCCGAGCACGTTCGGCTGCAGCTCGCTGTTGGCAAGCAGCCGGTTCGTGCTGTGAATGGTCCGCGCACGCTTGCCGAGCACCAGCTGGTGCTCCTTCTTCCGCATGATCTCCGAGATCCACTCGTCGCCGGCGGCGTAGGCGATGAGCCGCGCCATGTCGTAGGCCGACGAGACGTTCGCCGCATCCAGCCCCGAGGGGTCGGCGTAGGCGGTGCTCTGCAGCCCCAGCTCGACCGCCTTCTCGTTCATCCGGCGCACGAAGCCGTCCGCCCCCCACGGCGACACGCGGGCAAGTGCCCGGGCCGCGGCGTTGTCGCTGGAGATCAGCAGCAGGTGCATCAGGTCGTCCACCGAGACGACGTAGTTGGCGCGCAGGTGCGTGGTCGAGGCGGCGTAGACGTCGGCGCGCTCGATGGTGACCATCCGGGCGGGGTCGGGGTCGGTCTCCGAGATGATGACCGCTGTCATCACCTTGGTGATGCTCGCGATCGACCGCTTGTCCTGGGAGTGCTCCTCCCACAGGACCTGCTTGGTCTCCGGGTTGTAGATGATGGCGGCCGCGGCGTGCAGGTCGGGGACGAGAGTCCCGGTCGCATCGGTCTTGTAACGGGGAAGCTGCGCTTCTCGGATGGCGGCAGCGCGGGCGCGCGCCAGCCTGGCGCGGCGGGCGGCGGCAGCCTTCGATCGGGCAGTTCTTCGGCTCTTCGCACGGCGGACCGTAGAAGTCTTCTTGGTGGTCGACTTTTGTACGGACGTCCCGCGACTCTGCGCGGCCGCCGCCACTGACGCGGGCAGGCTGACCGAGAGCCCGAAAGACACGCACAAGGCGGCTGCCAGGGCAGCCCACGTGGGATGACTACGCAGTGACATCGGTTGCTTCAACGACCGGGGCAGGACAAGACACCGGCATTGTAGCAGAATGCTCAGCCGGGGCAAGCCCTTTCTCATTCACTCCATGGGACTTGCGGGCTAGTCCGCCTGCGCGGCGCCTTCGTGCTCCATCATGGAGACATGCAAGGGACGGTCCAGCTGAGCTTGCGCGCCGAAGCCGCATGCGCCGAATGCAGGTGAAATCGGCGCATTTCAGAAGCGTAAGCGGCTGACGAATCCGAACCCTCCCCGTCGTCTCAGTCTCGCAGCAGCTCCTCGAGGCCTTCCGGATCGACGCCAACCACTACCCTCCCATCAACGTCCAGGGCCGGGACGGCCGGGGTTCCCGAGAAGATCATCGTGCGGTGGAACGCCAGCGGATTGGTTTGAACGTCGATCTCGTCGAAGGCGATCCCCCGGCCGCGCAGGAACTGGCGAACCTCCTCGCAGCGGGGACAACCCGGGACGGCGTAGAGCGTCACGTGGGGCACGGGGCCTCCTTGGAAAGGATGGATGCCGGACTGGCGGCGACGCCTGTCCCACTGCCCACTAGCCACTGCCCACTGGCCGCTGCCCGCCGGCGGTCATCTGGCCAGCGCGAACACGAGCGCGGTCACCCGCGAGGTCCCCTTCCAGGAATCGGTGCTGTCGAAGCTTTCGGCGAGTGTGTGGGCGCCGGTGGAGCGGCCGCCGCCGCCAACCGTGATGGCCGGGATCCCCAGGGCGATCGGGATGTTCGCGTCGGTCGAGCCCTCGCCAAGTCGGGCCGGCAGGCCCAGCGCCCGGTTCACCGCCAGGGCGGACTTGACGATCGAAGAATCCTCGGGGGTCCGGCCCGCCGGGCGATTTCCGACCGGCTCGACCTGCACCCCGACGCGGCCCGTCTCCCACCGCTCGTTTTCCTGGCGAACCGCCTGCTCCACGACGCCCTTGAAGGTCGCGTCGATCGAGGCGAGCGCCGCGCCGTCGGAAGAGCGCATGTCGATCTCGAACCAGGCCTCCTCGGAGATGGAGTTGACCGAGGTGCCGCCGCCGATGCGGCCGACGTTGAAGGTCACCCTCGGCGACCGCGGCACCTCGAAGTCGGCCACCCGCGCCACCGCCCGCCCCAGCGCGTGCACCGGGTTGACGGTGCCGAACGCGCCGAAGCTGTGCCCCCCGGGCCCCTTGAAGGTGACGCGATACCGGCGGCTGCCAACCGCCACGTTCGTGATCCCATGACCGCAACCGTCGATCGAGACGAAGGCGTCCACGCGTCCCTTCAGCTCGTGGCCGATGAGGTGTCTCACTCCTCGCAGGTCGCCCAGCCCCTCCTCGCCGACGTTGGCGACGAAGGTGATCGTCCCCGGGGTCCGCACCCCGCCGCGGTCGAGAGACCGCGCGACCCCCGCCAGTACCGCCAGCCCCCGGCCATCGTCGGCAATGCCGGGCCCGCGCAGGATGGGACCTTCCCTGGTCACCTTCACGCGGGTTCCCTCGGGGAAGACCGTGTCGAGGTGTGCGGCCACCACGAGGTTCGGCCGCGCGGCCAGGCCGGGACGCTCGCCGATCACGTTGCCGGCCGCGTCAATCCGGACGTTCCGCAGCTTCAGCGCTTCGAACACCTGTTTCAGGCGGGCAGCGCGGACGCGCTCGGCGAAGGGCGGCGCCGGGATCTCGGTGAACGCAACCTGGTCGTCGAGCAGCGCCGGTTCGGCTGCCTCCACGCCGGCCAGCGCCGCCTGCAGGGACGGATCCCGCATCAAGGCCGCGACCGCGTCCTCGGGGGCTCCCTTCGCCCCGCCGGGTCCGCCGGTGACCGCGCCCGCGGCCGCGAGCGCCATCGCGATGGCGCAGAGAATGGCAACCCGGCGCCACATCCTGTCACTTCCTGGGCAGGCGTTCATGCGGCCACCAAGGTATACGGAATGCCCGGCCACCTCAAGCGCCGATCCAACCGGTTGGCCGGCGGATCCAGCGGGCTGAAGCATTCCGGATCCACCGTGGCAGCGGGGCGAGGAACGCTCGTGCCGAATTCCGGCTTCTGCGACGCTGGAATCGTCGCCACTGCAACCCCAGCCGCGGCACGCCGATTGCACCCAGCTCGGCTGGAGCTTGATATGAGCCTCGTTCGCCTCCTCGGCTTCGCCACCCTCCAGTGCGGCTGCGTCGTCGGCCGGTATCTCGAGCTCTCGAGTTCCCGCGAGGTGGTGTACGTGGAAGAGAAGGGGGTGGAGTGCGCGATGCACCACCACCGCCGGAATCATGCCCTTCCCCGCCGCTTCTCCGGTGCCGTCCCGGTTGTGGTCGTCGCCAAAGCTTCGTAGAATCCGGGGTGGTGACTGCCCGGCCCACGCCGTACGCCTCGCTGCGCCACCCCAACGGCAGCTCTCTCGACTTCTTTCTCGGTGACTGCCTCGAGCTGCTGCCCTGTCTTGCCTCTGAACGGGTCGACGTGGTCGTCACCTCGCCGCCCTACAACCTGGGCGTGAAGTATCGGTCCTACCAGGACACCGTACCGCGCGACCGGTACCTCGAGTGGACGGGCGAGTGGGTGCAGGCCGTGCGGGCGATCATGGGCCCTGGCGCCTCGCTCTTCCTGAACGTGGGCGCCAAGCCGAAGGACCCGTGGGTGGCCATGGATATCGCCCAGGCCGTGCGGCCTCACCTGCGGCTGCAGAACACGGTGCTCTGGGTGAAGTCGATCGTGATCGAGCGGGCCGCGGCGGGGGAGGACGCGATGCCCCTGGTCCCGACCGGTCTGCCCGCCGGGCGGTTGGACGGCGCCGTCCGGGCGGCGCTGCTGTGTCGGCTCCCGACCGTGCCGTTCCTCCGACCGGCCGG
>DAOPQX010000121.1:0-9203 GCA_035348395.1 Vicinamibacterales bacterium
GCGTACCCTCAGCAGCCAGCCCCGGCCGTAGGGCGACTGCTTCACCGCGCCCGGATCGGATGCCGCCTCGTGGTTGACCTCGACCACGGTGCCGCCCACCGGCGCGAGCACCGCGACCGAGCGCCCGCCCGACACGATCGAAAACGCCGGGCGGCTCTGCGCCAGCTCGGTGCCCGCGGCGGGCAGGCGCAGGCGGTCGATTCGCCCGACCAGGCGCTGCGCGAAATCATTGAGGCCGACCACCACCGTATCGCCCTCCACCCGCGCCCAGGCGTGCCCGGGATGGTGGAAGAGGTCACCGGGCAGACGAAAGTAGTCCGCGAGCTGGTCGGCCCACCCGGGCGCCTTATCGCCAACCGCCGCCACGGCCACGGCCGGCGCCTTCGGCGTCGCGAATCGCCAGAAGAGGACGAAGAGCGGCAGGTACGCCACCGCCAGCAGGTATTCGATCCCCTTGAGGAAATAGATGGTCAGCAGGTCGTGTCCCATGGTCCGTGTGCACTCCGTACCCGCCGCTAATGCGCCGGCGGAAACGCCGGGTCGTCGCGGAGCACCGGCATCCGGTTGACGATCCAGCGGAAGGTCATCACCCCGAGGGTGATGATCGTGACCGAGATGAGGACTTCCATCGCGCTCGGGACGTAGCGCTCGGGCGAGTTCCAGTTGAACGTGATCACCGAGAGGTTCAACCGATTCACCACGATCCCGATCACCGTCCAGCCGGCCACCCAGCGAGCCAGCACCACCCGCCGCTGCCGGGAAGCCAGCCCGAACAGGATGGCGGGGACGAGAACGAACCCGAGCAGCTCGAACAGGAACCAGTAGCCGTAGCCTGTGTTCAACAGGTCGAACCGGCCGCTGTCCACCAGCCCCTGGAGCCGCAGGAAGAAGTAGGCGAAGAGCACCAGCGCCCCCGCCCGCGCGAGACCGAGCGTGATGCGATCGAGACGCTCGTGCGAGCCCGGCGCAACCCGGCTTCCGAACGCCCGGTGCGACAGGGCGCTCTCGACGATCACCATCGCGATCCCGGCGGCGATGGCCGAGACGAAGAAGAAGATCGGTACGAACCCCGAGTACCACAGCGGGTGCACCCGGTGCGGCATCATCAGGAAGAGGGCGCCGAGCGACGACTGGTGCAGCGTGGAGAGACAGAGGCCCAGGACGGTCAGCGCGAGCGTGAGCTTCAACGCCCACTCGCGCATCTTCCGCAGGCCGAGCCACTCGAGGACGGCCGGGCTGAACTCGAGCGCGAGCACCGTCAGGTACAGCGCCACGCACCAGCCCACCTCGAACATCACCGACCCGGTGCCGAACGAGTAGACCATCGGGACCGGCAGGTTCCACGGCCGGCCGAGATCGGCCATCAGGCCGATGACGACGAACAGGTAGCCCAGGAAGCCGGTGAGGATCGCGGGCCGGACGATCGGCTGGTAGTCGCGCAGGCCGAGCACGTGCACGAGCGTCGCGATGGTGAAGCCGCCGGCGGCCAGCGCGACCCCGCTCATCACGTCGAGGCCGATCCAGAGCCCCCAGGGGTTGGCCTGCGTCAGGTTGCTCACGGCGCCGATGCCGTAGACGAAGCGGTAGACGACGGCCGGGATGCCGGGGATCAGGATCAGCGCCACCAGCAGGTTGCCGGGCGTGACCAGCGACCGCAGGTAGGCGCCGAGGGGCATGCCGAGGAAGACCTTCTCGATGACCCACTCGCGGGGCCCGAGGCCGCGGTCGAAGGTGGTGTCAGTCATGGCTGGCCTCCTGGCCACCCTGCCGGGAAGCCCCTTTGAGACGCTGGCTCCAGGTGTAGAGCCCCATCAGCAGCGGCGGCCAGAGCGTCAGCACGACGGGTACAGCCGCCAGGGCGGTGCGCGTCAGCTCGGGCGGAGAGGTCGGCCCGAGGTCGGTGCGGAAGCCCAACTGATCGAACGGCACGTCGCTGATGTAGAGCCAGTTGGTCCCGCCCGCCTCGTGCTCGCCGTAGATGTGACGCACGTAGGTGCCCGGGTTCTGGTAGATGCGCGTCCGCGCCTCCTCGAGCAGTTCGCCGCGCTGCCCGAACTGCAGCGCGCCGGTGGGGCAGACCGACGCGCACGCCGGCGGCTGCCCCTGGGCCTGCCGCTCGGCGCAGAACGAGCACTTGCTCACGAAGGGCGCCGCCTTTTCGAACTCGAACTTCGGCACGTCGAACTGGCACGCCACCATGCAGTAGCGGCACCCGAGGCAGCGGTCCGGGTGGTAGACCACGGGGCCGGCCGCCGTCTTCTCGAGCGCCTTAGCGAGGCAGGCCGAGGCGCACGCGGGATCGGCGCAGTGCATGCACTGCGTCTTCACGAACCGGTAGCCTCCCTCCGCCTGCGCGTGGGCATAGCGGTTGACGACCGTGTAGGCGCCGGGGCTGGTCTTGCGCCGCGCCTCGAACACCGCCTCGCCGCCGGCGTCGGCCGGCCCGGGCAGGCCGTTCGCCTCGGCACAGGCAGCCTCGCAGCCGCGGCAGCCGATGCACCGCGTGGCGTCCACGAGCACGGCGGGGGAGTGGCCGGCGGCCAGCGAGGCTGCCTCGGCCTTCGCCGGCTGACCGGCGATTCCCGCCGCGCCGGCCACGCCGGCGATCTTGAAGAACGTTCTCCGACTTACGTCCATTGGGTCTCTCCCCTCCGTCGGGCTCACCGGAGGTGAGCGGCCAGCGAGGAAAAGGGCAAAATGCACATACCGAGCAGCGCCAGGGCGAGGGCGAACATCACGACCTGCCTCCCTTCGATGGTTCCGGGGGCGGGATGACCGCGCACTCCTGCTCGGGGCACGCCTTCAGCCGCTCGGACAGTTCCCGGAACAGCGGGCAACCCTGGAAGTCGCCCCCGAGGCACGGGTTGGCGGACGCGAGCCGGTCGAGCGGCACCATCTTCTTGACCGGGTACGCGGCGCAGAACAGCATCACGGCTTCTTTGAGGTGTGGGCAGGACATCGGTATCAGGTCTCACCCCACGTCATCGCAAGCGTGATGCCACCTCGGTCGTCGTCCTGTAACGCTTGTGAAATCAATCACTTATTCGATGTGCGGACGCGCACGGCCCAATTTGAAGCCGAAGGCCTGTTGAAATCGTCCACACCGGGCGAAGCCGCGTTGGGCGGATCGGCCCGTGGGCCGCTCGTTTTGCTTGGATTTTCCGCGAAAGAGGGGAGGTGTTGAAAACGACAGCGGCCTGTTGCGGGATTCAACAGACCGCTGTCGCCGAGAGCGGAACTACGTGGTCAGGTGCTCCTCGGGCTCCGGCTCGCCGTCCTTGCGCAGCTGGTACTTCTTCATCTTGTTGTACAGCGTCGCGCGGTCGATGCCGAGCGTGCGGGCGGCCTGGCTGATGTTGCCGCCGCAGTCGGCCAGCACCACGGCGATGTGGTGCTTCTCGACCTCGTCGAGCGAGGCGAGCGGGCCGACGCCGGCCCCTTCGGCCGATGGGCGGCGCAGGCCGAGGTCGGCAACCTGGATCACGCGGCCCGACGCGACGACGATGGCGCGCTCGAGCACGTTGCGAAGCTCGCGGACGTTGCCGGGCCACGAGTGGGCCATCAGCGCCGCCATCGCCTCGGACGAGACCTCGTCGACGTGGCGGTTCATCTCGGCGCCGAGCTGCTCGAGGAAGTGCTCGACGAGCAGCGGGAGGTCCACGATTCGATCGCGCAAGGGCGGCAGGTGCACCGGGATGACGTTGAGGCGGTAGAAGAGGTCCTCGCGGAAGGTTCCCTCGGCGACCGCCTTCTGCAGGTCCTTGTTGGTGGCGGCGATGATGCGGGCGTCGACGCCGACCGACTCGGAGCCGCCGACCCGGAAGAAGCGGCGGTCCTCGAGCACGCGCAGCAGGTCGAGCTGCAGCTTCGGGCTGATGTCGCCGATCTCGTCGAGGAACAGGGTGCCGCCCTGGGCCATCTCGAACTTCCCCTTGCGGCGGGCGACGGCGCCGGTGAAGGCGCCCTTCTCGTGGCCGAAGAGCTCGGACTCGAGCAGCGTCTCGGTGAGCGCGGCGCACGAGACCGCGACGAAGGGCCCCTGGCTGCGAGGGCTCTCGGCGTGGACGGCGCGGGCGAGCAGTTCCTTGCCGGTCCCGCTCTCGCCGAGGATCAGGATGGTGGAGGAGCTGCGCGCGGCGGTGCGCGCCAGGTCGAACACCGCCTGCATGGCGGGGCTCTTGCTGATGAGGTCGCGGAACCGGTACTCGCGCTTGAGCACCTTGCGCAGCAGCACGTTCTCCCGCACGAGGGCCTGCTGGGCGACGATCTTCTGGATCATCAGGCTCAGCTCCTCGGGATCGAACGGCTTCACCAGGTAGTCGTAGGCGCCCAGCTTCATCGCCTCGACCGCGGTGTCGACCGTCGCGTACGCGGTCATGATCACCGAGGCGGCCTCGGGCTGCAGCGTCCGCGCCTGCTCGAGCACCTGCAGCCCGTCGATGCCGGGCATCTTCAGGTCGACCAGCAGGATCGACCAGCGCTCGCCGCGGATCCGCTCGAGGGCGGTCTCGCCGTCGGGGGCCGTCGCCAGCGTGTAGCCGTCCTTCTCGAGCCAGGCCGACAGCGACTCGCGCACGATCTCCTCGTCGTCGACGATCAGGATGCGCGTCCGTTCTCTACTCATGCTCGTGGTGTCCTTGTTCCCGCAATTCCGCGTAGCGCCGGCGGCAGTCGGGGCAGAGGCCGTGGTCCTTGGCGTCGACCTGCACGAGGTTCACCGACCGCGACATGACGCAGGTTCGCCGCTCGCAGTGGATGAGCCCGAAGGTGTGGCCGATCTCGTGGATCGCCTCCTTCATGGTCCGCTCGCGCAGCAGGGCGCGATCGAGGCGGAAGCCGTTGTCGGAGGCCAGCCGCGCGGTCGAGACGACGGCCGCACGCCCGCCGAGCTGCGCCTCGCCGTAGACGAAGGTCAGGATCGGGATGAACAGGTCGACGTCGGTGAGGCCGACGATCTTGCCCGAGTGGCGTGGGCGCGCCTCGAGCAGCCACCGCAGGATGCGCGTCGAGGAGTGCTGCTGCCGCCGGGCGTCGAACGAGTCGAGCGGCCGCTCGTGGCCGTGCCAGCAGCGCGCGCCCACCTCGAAGACGCGCGTCACCTCGGCCCGCAGCGTCGTCAGCAGGTCCTCGTCCGCCACCCCCGCACCGATCCACCAGAGAAAGACGTCGACCACGCGCCCTCGTCTAGACGGCCGCCTCCGTACCCGCACCAGCGATCGGCAGCCGGATCACCACCGTCGTCCCCTGGCCCACCCGGCTCGAGATATCCAGCTTCCCCGAGTGCCGCTCGATCAGGCCGTACACCACCGACAGCCCCAGGCCCGTGCCCTTCTCCTTGGTGGTGAAGAACGGATCGAGGATGCGCGAGAGGTGCTCGGGGGGGATGCCCGGCCCGCTGTCGGCGAACTCGACGGCCGCCATGCCGCCCTCGACGCGCGACCGCACCGTCAGCGTGCCCCCTTCGGCCATCGCCTCGGCCGCGTTGAGCGCGATGTTGACGAACGCCTGCCGCATCTGGCCGAAGTCGGCGCGCACGGTGGGCAGGGACGCCAGGTCCTTCACCAGCGTCACGTTCTGCATCTGAAGCCGGTGCGCGAGCAGCGAGAGCGCCTCCTCGGCGACCGCGCTCAGGTCGAGGTCCTTGAGCGCCGGCGGGCGCTGGCGGGCGAAGTCGAGCAGGTTGCGGACGATCGCGCTGCAGCGCTCGGTCTCGCGCTGCACCAGGCGCAGGTTCCGCGTGCACGCCTCGCGCGCCTGCGCGGTCAGCTCTCCCTCCTCGTGCAGCCGGATCAGCAGCTTCGCGTAGGTGAGGATGCCCGACAGCGGGTTGTTGATCTCGTGCGCGACCGAGGCCGCCAGCTTGCCGAGCGACGACATCTTCTCCGACTGCACCAGCTGCGCCTGCGCGTCGCGCAGCGCCGAGGTCCGCTCGGCCACCTGGCGCTCGAGACCCTCGTTCAGCCGCTGCAGCTCGGCGCGCGCCTCCCGGAGCGACGAGGTCATGGTGTTGAACGAGCCGGCCAGGACCCCGATCTCGTCGGTGCGCCGCACCGCGACGCTCAGGTCCAGGTCCCCCTCGGCGATCCGCCCCGTCGCCGCCACCAGGTCGGCGAGCGGACGCGTCACGTACCAACGCAGGAACAGCGCGCCGAAAGCCGCCAGCGCCAGCACGGCCAGCCCCGCCAGCAGCAGCGTCGACCGGCGCAGCGACGCCACCGCCGCGTCCTCCTCGCGGAGCGACATCGACACGTCCATCACCCCGAGCACCTGCTGGTCGGGGGAGTGCGCGTGGCACGAGGCGGTCGAGCAGCTCGCCTCGTTGTAGATGGGCGTGATCATCGCCAGCACGCGCTGGCCGTCCTGCTCGAAGATGCGGCTGCGCGAGGGCGTGTTGAGGCGAACCAGCGGCTGCCCCTGCTGGTGGCACGCGTAGCAGGCCTCGGCCCCCTTGTCCACCATCCGCCCGGTCTCGCGATCGTCGGTGGAGAAGGTGACGCGCCCCTCCTTGTTCAGCATCCGCACCCTGTGGATGCCGTCGAGGCCCCCCACCGTCCGCATCGCCCGGTACGCGCTCTCCCGCTCGTCGGCGAGCATGAAGTGGTAGGTAGCGGCCTTGAGCGTGTCGCTGAACTGCGCCGCGCCGCGCAGCACCTCCTGGGTCATGTACCGCTGCTGCTGCCGGAGGGTGAAGCCGACGAACAACGCCACCAGGCCGAAGGTGACCACGGCGCTGACGAGCACCACCTTCACCCCCAGCCTCTGCCACCACCGGAGGCGGACGTCGGGCGGCGCCGCGGCGGGCAAGACGCGCGGTTCCTGGGAATCCATGGCGAAAGCCGACCGCCCCGTGAGCGGGGCATCGAGGGGGGCCACGCGCCCGGCGACGCGCAGTCCTATTCTACAGGTCCTTTTCGGCTTCTGGAAGTCCGGGTGTTGAGAAAGTCAGCGGCCGGCGTTTCCGTTCAGGCTGTCGTGAACGATGCCGGCTAGGGTATTTTTCCCCCCGTCCCTCGGGTGTATTCCCGCGCCGTGGCCGTCGGTCGCCTGATTGTGGCTCCCCAGGGGCGGCGCTACAGTAGTCCCAGGATGAAACGAACGCCGGCGCGCGGTGAGGGCCGGTTCAGCGAGGTGGCATCATGACGAAGAGAATGGGCGGCACGGCGGCGAAGGGCGGCTTCTACTGGAACCTCGGCAAGTGGGAGCTGACGATGATCCCGAAGCAGGGGGGAATCCTGCCGGGCACCGTGTCCGATCGGTACGTCAGGGTGCCGGTTGTCGGCCTCCTCGTGCTCGCCCCGATGATGGGGGCGGTGTACGCCTTCTTCCTCCCGTTCATCGGCTTCGCGATGCTCTTCGGCTTCATGGCGAAGAAGGCGTTCGGCGTCACCCGGGCGGGCGCGGCCGGCGTGGCGGCCACGATCGCCCCGAGCTGGCGCCCTGGCGAGGCGTACCTGGCCGGGAAGAAGAAGGACAAGGGTGAGGGCCAGGACGCGGAGACCGGGGGACGGCAGTAAGCGTCAGCCGTCCACCCGGATCACGCCCTTCTGCAGCGCGAAGCGGATCAACTCGGTGCGGCTGTGGAGATCGAGCTTCCGCATGATCCGCTCGCGGTGCGACATGGCGGTCTTCACGCTGATCTCGAGCAGCTCGGCCACCTCCTTGTTGCTGCGCCCCTCGGCGACCAGCTTGAGCACCTGCTTCTCGCGGTCGGTCAGCGTCTCGTAGGGGTCGGCCACTTCCACTGGCGCGGCCGCGGCTGCCTGGTCGCGCCACGCCTCGCGCGCCACCTCGGGGTCGAGGACGAGGCCGCCACGCTGCACGGCGCGGATGGCAGCGGTCAGCTCCGAGCCCGCGGCCTTCTTCAGCACGTAGCCCGACACGCCCGCCTTCAGGAAGCGCCGGATGTACTCCCGGTCCTCGTACTGCGTGAGCACGAGGATCTTCGCGTCGGGGTTCTCGCGCCGGATGGCGAGCGTCGCCTCGAGGCCGCCGAGGCCGGGCATGGCGATGTCCATCAGGATGACGTCGGGGCGCAGGCGGCGCGCCAGCTCCACGGCCTCCTGTCCGTTGGCGGCCTCGCCGGCCACCTCGATGTCGTCCGACAGGGTGAGGAGCGCCCTCACACCCTCGCGCACGATCGCGTGATCATCGGCGATCAGCACCCGAATCCTGGCCATCGACGACCTCCCGCACCTTCACGCTGACCTTCACCCGCGTCCCCTGGCCGGGCGCGGAATCGAGCTCGATCGTTCCTCCGAACAGCTCGACGCGCTCGCGCATCCCCATCAGCCCCAGCCCCCGCTCGCGCGCCGCCGGGGGCGGCAGGCTCTCGGGCGCGAAGCCCTTCCCGTCGTCCTCGATCTCGATGGTCACCCGGCCGTCGCGCTCGAGGCACTGGATGAGCACCGTCTCGGCGCCGGCGTGCTTCGCGATGTTGGTGATGGCCTCCTGCGCGACGCGGAACAGGGCGGTCTCGAGCTCGGGGCGGAGGCGGCGCTCGAAGCCGCTCGCCTCGAACTGGACGATGATCCCCAGCGGCTCGAGGTGGCGCTCGGCGTACCAGCGGATGGCCGACAGCAGGCCGAGGTCGTCGAGCACCGAGGGGCGCAGGTCGAAGATCAGCCGGTGCAGCTCGTCCAGCGTGCGCACCGTCAGCGCGCGCGCCTCGACCAGGCGCTCGCGCGGGGCGCCCGGCGGCGAGGCGGCCAGCGCGGTCTCGATCTTCATCGCGAGCGCGCTGAGCGTCTGGCTGGTCTCGTCGTGCAGCTCGCGCGCCAGGCGCTTGCGCTCGTCCTCCTGCGCCGAGATCACCTTCCGCAGCAGCTCCTCGCGCCAGCGCTCGCGCTCCTGCAGCTCGCGGTAGAGGCCCTGCAGCTCCCGCGTGCGCGCCTCGACCCGCCCCTCGAGGGCGAGGTTGGCCGAGGCGATCTCGTCGAGCGAGCCCTTGAGCGCCACGCGCATCCCCTCGAGCGAGCGACCGAGCCGGCCGACCTCGTCCTCCGGAAGCCGCGGAATCGGCTGCTCGAGATCGCCTGAGGCGATCCGCTCGGCCGCGAGCGTCAGCAGGCCGAGGGGCCGGCGGACGCTCCGCGCCGCGCCCCACGCGAAGACCAGCGCCAGCGCGAGCAGCGTCGGGCCCAGCCACAGCATCGCCCGGCGAAGCCGCCTCGCCTCGGCGAAGGTCTCGGCCTGGTCCTGCCGCA
>DAOPQX010000122.1:0-9155 GCA_035348395.1 Vicinamibacterales bacterium
CGCTTCTTCCTGCTTCTTCTTCTCGTCCTGCTTTTTCTTTTCGTCCTGCTTCTTCTTCTCGTCTTGCTTCTTCTTGCTGTCGCCGTTCCCCTTCTCGTCGTCCTTCTTCCCGTCGTCGCCGCCCTTGAAGACGCCGAGCAGGCGGCCCCAGAAGCCCTTCTTCTTCTTCTTCGGCTCCTCGCTGGCCCCCGTCGCCTTCGCCTCCGCCGGGCGGTCGTCGCCGGCCTCCTCGGCGCGGCCGCTCGGCCAGGCTGACGGCGCCGGGGCGCCGCCAGCCACCGTCCGCGCCCCATCCGGCAGGTCGGTCGCCTCGCCGAACGCGAAACGCTGCTCGTGCAGCGGGCAGTAACCCGAGGGCGCCGTGCCCCGGACGAAGTACTCGGTGTAGCTGTACGACCGCTCCTCGGACTGTCCCTCGTCGTTCAGCACCGGCACGTGGTCGCATCCCGGTGTCGCCAGCTGCCCCGAGATCCGGCAGACGCGGAGGGCCGTGAGACCCGAGGGCGGCGAGTACCACCTGGGCTTGTCATCCTTGGTCGCCGCGCCCATGAACCGCGCCCACAGCGGCACCGCCACGTCGCCCGCGTAGCCGTCGCGGACGATGGGCCTCGGCCTGTCGAACCCCACCCAGACGCCGGTGAGCAGGCTCGGTGTGTAGCCGACGAACCACGCGTCCTGGTAGTCGTTGGTCGTCCCCGTCTTGCCGGCTGCCGGGAGGCGGAAGCCCATCTGCCGTGCCCGGTAGGCGGTGCCGCCGTTGATCACGTCGGCCAGCATCGTGGACATGAGAAAGGCCGTCTGCTCGCTGACCACCCGGGTGCCCAGGCGCGCCGCCTCGTACAGCACCTTGCCGTCGCGGTCTTCCACCTTGGTGACGAGCAGCGGCGGGCGTGCGAGGCCGCCGTTTGCGAACGGGACGTACGACGAAGAGAGCGAGAGCAGCGTCACCTCGCCCGACCCGAGGGCCAGCGATGGCACGCTGGGCACGGTGCCGAGCCCCATGCGCTCCGCGTAATCCACCGTCCGCCCGATGCCGACGGTTTGCAGCATGCGGACGGCCGCGCGGTTGCTCGAGGTCCGCAGCGCCGTGCGGATCGTCATGGTGGACGACTCGAGGTGCTCGTCCTCGGGCACCCACTCTCCCTCGGGGGTGAGCACGGGGTCGTTGAGGCCGTCGAGCAGTGAGGCGGGCGTGTAGCCCGACTCGAGCGCGGCCGCGTAGACCAACGGCTTGAACGCCGACCCCGGCTGCCGCCTGGCCTGCATCGCGCGGTTGAAGCGGCTCAGCTCGAAGTCGCGCCCGCCGACCATTGCCCGCACCTCCCCGGTGGCGGGGTCGATTGCCACCAGCGCGGCCTCGAGCGGCTCTTCTTCGGGTCCGGCCGCGTCGGGCCGCCGGCGGCTCTCTTTGCGGCGCCGCGCCTCGAGCAGATCGAGCGTCTCCTTCACCGCCGCCTCCGCGTGCTGCTGCATCGACGGGTCGATCGTCGTGTAGACCCGGAGGCCTCCCTCGTACACCTGCTCGAGGCCGAAGCGGCTCACCAGCTCGCGCCGCACCTGCTCTTTGAAATACCGCCCCCACGGCTCCTCGCGGCGCAAGCCGTCGTTGAGGGCGACCGTCTCGGCCCGCGCCCGCGCGTGCTCGTCGCGGTCGATCGCGCCCGTGTCCAGCATCGCCTGCAGAACGACGTTCCGGCGCGCGAGCGCGCGCTGCAAGTTCACGGTCGGCGCGTAGGCCGACGGCGACTGGACGAGGCCCGCGAGCAGCGCCGCCTGCGACAGCGTCAGCTCCGAGGCGCGCCGGCCGAAGTACCCGCGGGCGGCCGCCTCGATCCCGTAGAGGCCGTCGCCGAAGTACACCTTGTTCAAGTACAACTCGAGGATCTCGCGCTTGCTGAACAGTTGCTCGATCCGGTTCGCGAGGACGATCTCGCGCAGCTTCCTCCGCAGCGTCTTGTCCGGGGTGAGGAACCACTGGCGCGCCAGCTGCTGGGTGATCGTGCTCGCGCCCTGCGCGGCCCGGCGCGCCCGCACGTTGGCCCACATCGCGGCAGCCAGGCGCCACGGGTCGTACCCCCGGTGCCTGTAGAACCGCTGGTCCTCGACGGCGATGAGCGCCTGGAGCACGAGCGGCGACACATCGTCGAGCCGCACCTCGATCCGCTGTTCCTTGCTCAGGCTGAAGGCGGGCTCCCCGGCGCGATCGAAGATCGTCGTCGCCTGCGCCATCCTTGTCATCTGCTGCAGCTCGGAGCGCCCGGGAAGGCCGGTGAGGACGCCGGCTGCGAACCGGAAGGCCTGCACGCTCGCGGCGCCCACGAGGAGCACGACCAGGACGAAAGCAGCGGAGATGAGACCCCGTTGAGGGCCAAGGTTGTCGTACGTGCGGCGAAGGCCGCGGCGGATGCGCCGGATATCGGGACGGGTGAACGCCATAGGTCTCCACCCACTCAATAGCAACTCGCGCGCCACGGGCGACCCCACCGCGCCGTTGTGGCACCTCAGTTGCAAAAGGACCGTGCGGGTCATCAAGACGGATCGGGTTCGGGCGGCGCCGCCGAGGGCGGGTGGCGTGGCGAGCGACCCCCTCCACCGGCGCTGCCGGAATGTGAATCGGCATCGCGAGGAGGTCGGGATCGGCGGCCGAATCGGTCCGGGGGAGAGCCGCGGTGAGGGGTCAGTTGATGCTTCGGGCGTTCACGATCTCGGGCGGGGCGCTGGCGATCATCGCGCTCTTCGTCCTTGGCGTCTCCGGCGGTGTGCAGCTCGAGCCCCGGGCCCGGACGGTCGTGCCGGCGCCGAGCTTGTCCGAACCGAGAATTCCTCCGCCGCCCGGAGCGTCCGACTCAGCCGTCCCCATGTTCCCGGCGCCGCCGAGGTTGCTGGAGGGCAAGACCCGGACGACGCTCGACGGCGACGACATCAACGACGCCATCGCGACCTACGGAATCGACGACGCCGGGAACTTGTACGAGGTGCACTCGCCGCACACCGAGGTGCCGTCGCTCGGCGGTCCTAGGACCTGACAGGTCGTCTGTTTCATTACCCGACACGAGCGGGTAATGACGTTACGGCTGCCTGAAAACGGAACTCGTCCTTTTGGGCGCCCGGCCCTCACGGGGACCACAGGGCGGTAGCCCGGTCATACCACCGCCGGGACCTGGTTCAGCGCGCGCTCCCCGGCTTCCCAGCCCCTCCGGAAAGCCTCCAAGTTGAGGTCGAGCATGCCGGGGGGAACAGAATCCTTCACAGCTTGTTCGAGTGCCTCGAAAGGCATCAGCTGGCTCACCGCCCCAAAGAACCCGACCGTGATGATGTTGAGGACGATCTTGCGCCCGATCTCTTCCGCCAGCCGGGTCGCGGGCACCACGAAGTGCCTCGCAGCGGAGAGCGGCGGCTCGGGCTTGACGAGGTCGGCCTCGGTGACCAGGAGGCCTCCCGGGCGCAGCGCCCGGCCGAACTTGTTGTAGGCGTCCTGGGAGAGCACGACCAGCATGTCGAGGTTCGTGACGTAGGGATACCAGATCGGCTCGTTCGACACGATCAGCTCGGCGCTCGACGAGCTGCCGCGCGCCTCGGGCCCGAAGCTCTGGACCAGCGTGGCGTTGAGGCCCGCGTGGATGGCCGCCGCGCGGCCGATGATGATGCCGCTCAGGATGACACCCTGCCCGCCGAAGCCGCCGATGCGAATCTGGGTCTGCGCCATTACTGACTCGCCCGCGCGTACCGGTCGCCCAGCTTGCGCGAATAGAATTGGTCCATCGCGTCCTGGTAGGTCGGACGCTCGCGGTCGACGAACTTCCCCACCACGATCGGCCCGGACATCCCGAGCGACACCTCGTTGGTGGGAGCGCCGTGCCTGATGACGCTCCGCTGCTTGTAGGTCTTCACCTCGTCGAGGCCGTCGCCGATCCGGTTGCGCCGCCCGTAGAGCGTCGGGCAGGGGGAGATCACCTCGACGAACGAGAACCCCTTCTTGAGCAGCGCCTCGCGCATCGCCTTCTTCAGGTGCGTCACGTGGTAGGTCGTCCACCGCGCCACGTAGACCGCGCCGCACGACTCGGCCAGGTACGGCAGGTTGAACGGCTGCTCGAAGTTGCCGTACGGCGACGTCGAGGCGATGGCCTCCTCGGGCGTCGTGGGGGTGAGCTGACCGCCGGTCATGCCGTAGGTCAGGTTGTTGACGCAGACGACCGTCATGTCGAGGTTGCGGCGCGCGGCGTGGATGAAGTGGTTGCCGCCGATGGCGAACAGGTCGCCGTCGCCCGAGTAGACGACCACCTTCATCCCGGGGGCGGCCAGCTTGAGGCCCGTGGCGAATGGGATCGCGCGGCCGTGCGTCGTGTGGAACGAGTCCACGTGCATGTAGCCCGCGACGCGCCCGGTGCACCCGATGCCCGACACCACGGCCAGGCGGTCCATCGGGATGCCGCTCTCGTCGATGGCCCGCGTGAAGCAGTTCACGGTCGTCCCGATGCCGCAGCCCGGGCACCAGATGTGCGGGATGCGCTCGGAGCGGAGGTACCGTTCGACCGGGTTCGCCTGCTCGCTCATCGCACTGCCTCCCTGATCGCCCGCTCGATGACGGCGGGGTCGTGGACCGTGCCGCCGGCGTGCGGAACGGCGACCACTCGCGCGGCGCCGGCGCAGCGCTCGACCTCGCGCACCATCTGCCCCATGTTCAGCTCGGGCACCACGAACGCATGAGGGCGGGACGCCAGGTCCCGGATAAGGCGCTCGGGGAACGGCCACACCGTGCGCAGGCGCAGCCAGCCCACCTTCAACCCGCTCGCGCGGCAGGCCTCGATGGCCGGCAGGGCGACGCGCGAGGTGATCCCGTAGCACACGACCACGGCGTCGGCGCCCTCCACGCCGTCCTCGACGACATCCTGCAGCGCGTCCGCGTTCTTCTTGATCTTGTCGGTGAGCCGCGTGACGAGCCGCGCCTGCGCCGCGACCGACATGTCGGGATAGCCGCGCTCGTTGTGCGTCAGGCCCGTCATGTGGAAGCGGTAGCCCTGCCCGGCGCGCGCCATCGCCGGCACGAGGTCCTCGCCAGGGGCGTACGGGAGGTACTCTCCGGGCGCCGCCTTCGTCCACTTGCGCGGGTAGATCTCCAGCTCCTCGGGCCTCGGCACCACAACCCGCTCCATCATGTGGCCCACGCACTCGTCCATCATCACGAGCACGGGAATGCGGTACTGCTCGGCGAGGTTGAAGGCCTTGAAGGTGAGGTCGAAGCACTCCTGCGGCGAGTTGGGCGACAGCGCGACGATCTCGTAGTCGCCGTGCGAGCCCCACCGCGCCTGCATCATGTCGGCCTGCGCCGGGAGAGTCGGCAGCCCGGTCGAAGGGCCGCCCCGCTGCACGTTGATGAAGACGCAGGGCGTCTCGGTCATCACCGCGAAGCCCACGTGCTCCATCATCAGCGAGAAGCCCGGGCCCGAGGTGACCGTCATCGCCCGCTTTCCGCCCCAGACGGCGCCCGCGATGGCGATCGACGAGGCCAGCTCGTCCTCCATCTGGATGAACACGCCTCCCACCTGCGGGAAGCGCTGGGCGATGCGCTCGACGACCTCGGTGGAGGGCGTGATCGGGTAGCCGGCGACGAATCGGCACTCGGCCGCCAGCGCGCCTTCGCAGGCCGCGTGGTCGCCGTCGAGGAAGTGGGCGCCCGTCAGGACGCCGGCCGGATCGGCATGCATCGGAAACCTCTGGGTGAAATGCGTACGTCGGCCCGCCGGCAGGCCGCTCGACCCGCACGGCCTGCCAGCGCCTCTCTCACGCTAGGGGCGGTAGCCGTAGATCGCGAAGTCCGGGCAGTACATGCCGCACAGGTCGCACCCCGAGCAGGCCTCGCCCCGGACGACCTCTGGCGGGTGGTAGCCCTTGGTGGTGAAGGCCGGCGAGAGCGCCAGGACGTCGGTCGGGCAGAACTCGACGCAGAGCCCGCAGCCCTTGCAGCGCTCGGCGTGGATCACGACGACCCCGCGGACGCGACGGGTGGGTTCAGCCATGCGGTGACCTCGGGCGCAGGCCCGCCCCAGGAGCGGACCCCGGGTGAAGGCGATCCATCCGTCGATCGACCTTCTCGCTTCTCTCAGCTGTCGTGCGCTGGAACCCGCAGGTGCGAGGCCTCGATTGGGGAAGCCAGGCCCACTGCCGGGGGCGGGACAGTAGGGGCGACCCTGATGGTCGTCCTACTGCAGGCTGCCACAAGGATAGTGCCAGGACGGGGATTTATCAAAGTGCCCGCGCCGCCCGGCCGGCCGCCAGGAACAGGGCCAGCGAGGCGGCCGCGGCGACGACCCAGTCGCGCCGCATGTTTAACCAGAGCTGCGGGCTGGAACCGGTTGACCGATCGTCGAAGTCGCCGTGCGCGCCGTGGTCGCCCGGGAGCGGATCCCAGAGGTTGTGAGGACGGTCCGGATCGATCTCGCCGTCGTACTGCTGGGATTCGTAGCCGTTCCGCGCGAGGTAGCGGTCGGCGTACCAGGCCGCGAGCTTGTTGCCCACGATCGCCTGGATCGTCGGCCACCCGAAGTAGATCTCGCGGCGGCCGGCGCGAGACGCGTAGGAGATCGCCTCGGCCGCCAGCTCCGGCTGGTAGATCGGCGGCACCGGCTGCGGTCTGCGCGGCAGGCGCGACTTCACCCACGAGAACTGCGGCGTGTTCAGCGCCGGCAGCTGCACCATCGTCAGGTGCACGCGGCTGCCGTCGTGCAGCAGCTCGCTCCAGAGCGAATCGCAGAAGCCCTGGACGGCGTGCTTCGCGGCGCAGTAGGCCGACTGGAGCGGGATGCCGCGATACGCGAGCGCCGAGCCCACCTGCACGATCGTCCCGCGGTCGCGCGGCAGCATCCGGCGGAGCGCGGCGAGCGTACCGTGCACGACGCCGAGGTAGGTGACCTCGGTCACCCGCCGGTACTCCTCCGGGGTCATCTCCTTGACAGGGGAGAACACCGAAACCATCGCGTTGTTCACCCAGACGTCGATCGGCCCCAGCTCGCCCTCGATCCGTTCGGCCGCCCGCTCCACCCGGCTGGCGTCGGCCACGTCGGTGGGCAGAACGAGCGCCGTCCCGCCCGCCTCCTCGACCTCGCGCCGCGCGGCCTCGAGGCCGTCGCGTCCGCGCGCCAGCAGCCCGACGCGGGCCCCGCGCCGCCCGAACAGCCGCGCGGTGGCCCGTCCCACGCCGGCCGAGGCGCCGGTGACGACGACGACCTCTGGTTGCATGCCGGCTACGGGTTCAGCCGGTCGTGGCCCAGCTGTTTCACCAGCTTGTTGTACAGCCCGAAGATCAGCAACGTCGGCGCCCACTGCCCCACGAAGAGCGCCATCTCGCGCTTCCCCATGAGCTCGAAGCTGAGAGAGGTCGCCATCGATCCGAGAGCCGCCCACATGAAGGTGTCGGAGGGAAGCTTCGCCGTCTGCTCTTCGATCGCACGGGCGATCGGGCCTTCCGTCTGCTGCTCGGCCGCTCTGATTGGGTTCGTCGTTGCCATGCCGTCTCCTTGGATGACGTCCGCGTGTCCTGGTTTCCCCCGGCAGCCCCCGGGACTGCCCGGCAGTTCGGGAGGCAGCAAGCGAGGTGCCACGAGTTGTGACGCTTGAGCGAGACGAGGGCCGCTTGCGGTTCGATCCGCTGGGCCGCACGGCCGGCTAAGGCGCTAGACCGGCGCGTCGTGGTTGTCAAGGTGCGCGTCGGCTCGCGATGCGCACGCTCACGTGAAGGGTTCGCGGCAGGCCGATGGTCGAGACGGGCGTGCGCCCCACTTCCACCTCGCGACCGGTGACATTCTCCACGCCAACCCGCACATCTACGCGGCGATGCACGCGCCACCCGGCGACCACGTCAATCACCGACGCGGGAGAGAGCGGCAGTTCGTTCAGGTCGTCCTCGTACTGCCGGCCCACGTGCTTCAGCTCGGCACTCGCCCACACGCGTGTGCCGGAGGCGAGAAGACGTGAGGAGAACTGCCGGCCGGGTACCTGCGGCACGCGCCGGCCGTCGAGCGTCGGGCGCAGCGGGTCGCGGAACGTCGAACGTGTGAGCGCGAGCGACGAGGTCCACTCGATGGCCGCGGCCGGCCGGACGACGAGCTCGGTTTCGAGACCATACGCCCGAATCTCGCCCACGTTCTGGCGCTGCCGTTCGCCCGGCCCGATCGTCACGTTCGCGACCGGGTCGTCGAGGCGGCTCCACCAGCCTGTCGCCCGCACCGACAGGCGCCGCCTGGTCATCATGATCCCCGCCTCGGTGCCGCTCGAGCGCTCGGGGCCCAGGCTGTCGTTCGGTGCCGTGACAATCGATCCGACCCTGAATCCGCGGTACAGCTCGTTGAGCGTCGGCGCACGGAACGCCCGGTAGGCCGACGCGTTGACCACCACGCCTGGCGACGCGTGCCAGGCGATTGAGATCCGCGGGCTCAGGCTGCTCGCCCGTCTCGACTCGCCGCCAGCGGCCGCCTGGTTCGCCCACGTTTCCCATCGGGCTCCTCCCTCGATCGAGAGGCGCCGGCCGAGCGGGGCCGCCATGCGCGCGAACACGGCCGGGCCGCGCTGCCGTCCGCCCGCCGTGCGGGAAAGGCCGCCAAGGGTCGGAGTCTCCACGTTGTCGGCGTGCACCTGCCGAGCCTCGAACCCGGCAACCACCGCAAGCAGCCCGAGGGGCTGGTTCCAGCTGGCACGTCCGCCGACCGCGTCGCTGTCCACATGCTGCGTGATGGTCGGCGTCTCCGAGCCGCGCCCGGGCGCGACCGTCGAGAAGGTCTGGCCGAAGCGTGCCCTCTGACCCCAGGCGCGCACCTCCCACCCGCCGGCGCCGGCAACGCCCGACGCCGCGAGCGCGAGCTGCACGCTGCGCGTGTCGTTCCGCTGCGCGGGCGTACCGTTGTCGCGATCCTCGCCGAACGGGTTCACCCGGGCGGTACCGGTGAAGGCGGGCCCGCTCGTCCACGTGACGGCGCCCAGCGCGGAGGCGTGGCGAACGCCGGCCTCGACGTCGATCGGCCCCCGGGCCCGGGCCGCCACGATTGGTGCGCGGCCAGCGCGCGCCGCCTCGATCGCCCCGATCGCGCTCCACCCGCATCGCGCCACGCCTGCGAACCCCGAGACGCGGCCCGTCGCCCGCGACCCGGCCTCGGCTACGAGCC
>DAOPQX010000123.1:0-9144 GCA_035348395.1 Vicinamibacterales bacterium
GGTCCTGGGCGAAGCCGCGCACCGTCGTGTCTCCGCCGGCGAAGAAGCGCTCGCTGGCGGGCACGTCGCGCACCTCCACCAGGATCGGCTGCCCGTCCGGCCCGAGCACCGGGTCACCGCTGTCGTCGAGCTGCCCGATGATCCTCGGGAACCCGCGCGCCAGGCCGACACGGACGCCGGCGGCGACGACCGTGCCGCGCGCCTTCGGGATCTCGCGGAAGACGAACGACTGCGCGTAGCTTCGCACGAAGCCCATGTCCGATCCGAAGCGCCGGGCAGCCAGGCCGGTGTCGAACAGCACCAGTGCTCCGCGCGTCGGAGACACCGGGTCGTCGCGGGTGTCGAACGCGGCAGAGACGGAGAAGGTGGAAAGGCGAAGCCCCGGGTTGAACAGCCGGTCGATGTTCAGGCGATCCTCGGGAGCGATCCGGTCGTTGAACACACGCGTCCGGCCCAGCGAGTACCGTCCCGCCGCGCTGAAGCGGCTGAAGCGGTGGCTGCCCTCCAGGAACGCCTGGCGGCGGTTGAAATCGTAGCTCGACCTGATGGCCTGGTCCACCACGCCGGTGACGGCGAGGTCGATCGGCAGCCCCATGAACCCGGGCTCCCGGTACGTGCCGAGCACCCGGTACTCCCGGAACCCCGATCCCTCGTCGTCGAGGGGGGCGGTGACCGGCGGCGAGGGGTCGTCGCGCGAGGCGTTCACCAGGTCGCTCGAGCGGATCGCGCCCCGCATGAACAGGTTGATCGTCCGGTTGCCTCCCCAGAGGTTGCGCCGGCCGAACTCGAAGAAGCCGCGCGGCGCCACGTCGAAGCGCTCGACGGTGCCGCCGGTGCCGCTGTCGCGCTTGAGGCGCAGCAGCCCCTCGAGGCCGCCGCCGTACCCGATCGTGTTGACCGGCCCCTCCTCCACCTCCACCAGCACGTCGCGCTCGGTGCCCGACCCGAGCTGCAGCTCCGAGATCTGGGCGCGCCGGAAGAGCCCCATCGAGGCCAGGCGGCGGCGCGCGTCGGCGAGGACCTGGGGGGAAACCGGCATGCCCCGGGTGAGGCCGGTCTCGCGCTCGATGGTCAGGGCGTCCACCCGCTGGTTGCCCACCACGAGCACGCGATCGATCACCATGCGCGGCCCCTCCTGGATCTGGAAGAGCAGGTCCACGCGGCTGCTGTCGGGCGCCGTCTGGGCCTGGGCCTCGACCGACGCCAGCTGGAAGCCGCGGTCGAGATACAGCGAGAGGATCGCGTCGCGGTCGGCGTTGACCTGCGGCTGGTAGTACGGCGCACCCGGCTGCGACTTCACCACGCCGCGAAGCGTGGTGGCGGGCACCGACTCGTTGCCCTCGAAGGTGAAGGTGCCGACGGTCGTGCGCGGCCCCTCGGCCACCGTGAAGCGGACGTCGAGCAGGGGCGACTGCGACCCGGCGCGCGGCGCCACCTCGGCCGAGACCTTCACCTCGCGGAAGCCGCGGCGTCGGTACTCCTCGGCGAGGCGGGCGGCGTCGGCGTCCACGCGGGACTGCACGAACCACTGCCCCGGGGCCGTCGCGAGCATCGGGCGCACCGTCGCCGCCGGCAGCTGCTGCACGCCCTCGAGGACGACGTCCGCAATCTTGTACTGCGGGCCGCGGCGGATCGTGAACACGAGCAGCGTCTCCCCTCCCGGGCCCTGCTCGCGCGAGTGCGGCGCGGTCGCCTCACGGAAGCCCTGGCCGCGCAGGAAGCGCTCGAACTCGAGGCTGGCGTCCTCGAGGCGGTCCTCGTCGAGTCCCCCCTCGCGATCGAGCGGCAGCACCTCTTCGCGCTTCTCGCGCGGGATCGGGTCCCCGCGGAACACCAGGGTGACGTGGGGGCCGCGCTCGACCTCCACGACGAGATCGACGCCGCGCCCGTCGGCGGAGTAGGCCGTCACCAGCTCGGCCCTCGCGTCGAAGAAACCGCGGCTCCTGAGCCGGTCGGCGTACTGATCGATCCGATCGAGGGCGACGCCGGGGTCGAAGGGAGAGCCGACCGACAGGCCGAGGGCCGCGAGCGCGCGCTCGCGTTCGTCCTCGGGCCCGTCCACCCGGAGCGACGTCACGCGCACGCGGGGACCGGCGGCGACGTCGAAGACGAGGACGGCGGTGTAGTTCCCCTCCGAACGGGTACGGGCCGACACCTTCGCGCCGCGGTATCCCCGCTCGCGCAGGTAGGCCTCGAGGCCCGCGGCCGCTTCATCGGCACGCTCGAGCGGCGGCGTCCCGGCCCACCGCTCGATGATCGTGCTGCGCAGGCGGCGTGCGCTCAGGCCGAGGTCACCCTCGAAGTCCATCCCGGTGACGACCTCGCGCGGCTGCATCGCGTAGGTCAGGGCAACCCCGCCGGCGGCGGGCTCGGCCGAGACCTGCACGTCCTGGAAGCGCCGCAGCGCCATCAGGTGCAGGATGCTCTCGCGCACGTCCGAGGCCGAGAGCGGCGCCCCCTCGACCGTGTCGAGCGCGCGCCGCAGCTCGGGCTCCCTGACGGGACGCCCCTCGACGATGAGACGGACCTCGACGATGCGCTCGCCGAGGAGTGGCGTTGCCGGCTGCATCACGGGCGCCGCGGGGGCCTGCGCCAGCAGCGCGGCCGGCGCGAGCAGGGCTAAGGCCGCAGCAATGAGGGCGCGCGCGCACCCCTTTGTGTCCTTTGTGGTCGAACCCGTGATCGGTCGCAACATCAGAAGACGTGCCTCACGCGGACATCGAGGGCAAACGTCTTGTCCTCGTTGCGCGAGAAGATCCACGAGAGCCGGTCGCTCTGGTCGTACTCGAGCAGGATGACCTGGTCGCTCTCGGGGGCGTTCAGGCTGCGCGAGAACGTCAGGTACACCCGGTCGGAGATCCGCTTGCCGACCGTCAGCCTCGCGGTGGGCTGCACGCGCTGGTAGGGGTCGAAGAAGGACGGCGTGATCTGGAACGAGTCGAGGCCGAACACCTGCTCGACCGCGCGCGTCACGTCGCTCGAGAGCGTGCCGACGACCGCCTGCTCCAGGCGCGAGTAGCCGAGCCGCCCCTGCGTCTCGGCCCGCTGCAGCGAGCCCAGCTCCGGGTCGGCGACCTGGCTGCGCCCCGGCTCGCCCCCGAAGAGCAGCGACAGGATCTCGACGGGCGGCAGCGGCGGATCGGAGGAGAACTGCGGCTCGAGCCTCTGCAGCGTCCCGAGCAGGCGCAGGTCCACGTCGTAGGTCTGCCCCGGGGCGCGCACGCGCGTCCGCGCCTCGATCTCGAGCGTCGGCTCGATCCGCTGCGGGTTCAGGAACTCGATGCGGCCGGAGAGGCTGTACCGCTTCCCCTCGAACACCGCCTGACCCCGCTCGATCTCGGTCCGGCCGAGCAGCACCGGGTGGTTGTAGTCGCCGCGCAGCGACAGGTCGCCGCTCGCGAGAATCTGCATCAGGTTGCTCTCGATGCGCAGCGCCGACGGCGCGAACACCCGGAGGTCGAACCGCAGCGGCAGCGTCCCAGCGGGCCGCTCCTCGCCGGCGGGGGCCGCCGGCCGGCCGGCGATCAGCTCGAGCAGGCCCGGCGTCAGGTCGAACCGCCTCCGCATCACCGCGCTCTTCACGTTGATGGTCCCGCGCACGGTCGGGGCCGAGACGGTGCCAACCAGCTGCAGGTCGGCGTCCACCACCGAGCGCACGCCCTCGGGGTAGCGCAGCTCCATGTTCTCGGCGGTCGCGCTGAGCCCCAGCCGCCCGGGCGCGTAGCCGGCCATCTCGATGCTGCCCCCGAAGCGCACCGACCCGTTCGCGATCTGCGCCGTCAGGCCGTCCATCTGGATGCCGTTGCTCCCGAAGGTGACCTCCCCGTTGATCGCCTGGATCGAGTGCGGCAGGCCGAAGTAGCGGACGCGGCCGTCGCGGATCGTCGCGCTGCCCGAGAAGACGGGGTTGCGGATGGGTCCTCGGATCGCGGCGCTCAGCTCGGCGCGCCCCGAGCTGCGGATGTCGCGGAAAAACCCCTGCAGGACCGCGAGGTTGGTGGCGCCGCCCGCCTTCACGTCGATCCGGTCCTGCCCGACGTCCACCTCGCCCGACAGCCGCAGCTCGGTGTCCTCCCCCACCAGGGCCACCTGCTCCAGGCGCGCCACGTTCCGATCGAAGGAGATCCGCAGCGCCTGGTCGTTCCGCAGCCGGTAGTCGAACAGCCGCAGGTCGAGGGACTCGACGTCGGCCTGCACCACCAGCTGCCCGGGATCGTACAGCTGCCCGATCACCCGGATCGAGCCGCTCGCCACGGCGCGGGTGAACGGGGACAGCCGCGGCTCGAACGCGCGGACGTACGGGTCGAGCGACGTGTCGCTGAACCGGAACGTCAGCTCGGCGTCGCCGGTGTCGTTCATCTCGACGCGGCCCGTTCCCGACACGGCAAGGCGCGGCGAGGCGATCTCCAGCTCGGCGATCGTCAGCAGCCGGTCGCGGAACGACAGGTGCGCCTTCGCCTGGCCGATTCCCTCGTCGCCGACGAACAGGTCGTCGATCCCGACCTGCACCTCGTAGCGCGGCAGCAGGAACTCCCCCGCCCCGTTCGCCCGGAAGTGCAGCACTCCCGAGAGCGGCGCCCGCTCGTTCCGCACGGCGGCCACCGACTCCATCGGGATGTTGCGGCCGTCTGCGTTGAACGAGTACCGCCCCTCCCAGATGACGTTCGCGGCGGCGGTGATGACGCCGGTGCCCTTGGTCACCCGCGCTCCCTCGAGGCGCACGCCGGTCCCCTCGAAGCGCAGCGGCGTGGTGGCCGTCTCGAACGGCTCGTCCCACGCGGTCCCCTCGGTCACCGTCATGTGGCCGAACCCGTAGGGCCCCTGGTACCGGCCGTAGAGGTGGTACTCACCGTCCACCTTGCCGTCCACGGGCCAGTCGTCCAGCTGGAAGGCGTGGCGGAACTCGGCGAGCGGGCGGCCGGCGACCGCGATCCGCGCGTTGATCTCCTCCCCGCCGTCCGCTCGCGGGTAGCCGAGCGAGAACCGGCCGTTCGCCACGATCTCGCCGCCGTCACGGACGACGCGGCCGTCGGTCACGTCCACGTAGCCGTCCTCGATCACCAGGTGGGCGCGCCCGCCGCCCCAGACGACGTCCCACGCGCGCATCCCCTCGCCGGTGAAGACCCCCTCGACCCGCGGGTCGTTGAAGTCGCCGAGCATCACCCCGCGGAAGTCGCCCCAGCCGCCCACGGCCACGACGCCGGTCGGCGATCCGAACGCGGTGAGGATGGAGGCGAGCACGCGGTCGCTCTCCAGCCAGTCGGCGCTGCGCGCGTAGAAGGGATAGCGTGCGCGCCTGGAGTAGGCCGACCGGCCCTCGAACTCGACGTAGGTGCGCGGCGTGGCGAGGTGGCTCGGCGCGACGTCCACCCACTCGGGCCCGAAGGCGTACTCGAACCGGCCGCCGACCGGCAGCGGCCTCCGCGTGCGGGCGGGGTGCGGCTCGGGCCCGATCGGCGGCGGCTCGGCGTGAATCTCCTCCTCCCAATCGGCCGGCTCGCGCCCCATCACCACGACGCCTTCGGGCGGCGCGATCCGGATGACGCCGCCGCCGCGGTGCTGCGGCCACCCGCCCCCGAGCGGCCACTCGAGCAGGTTGTGCCCGCTGGCCCGCCCCTCGAGCCGCATGCCCCGGAAGGCGAAGAGGTCGGACAGCTGGCCGAGATCCACCCCCTCGTACTCGACGTCGAAACGCGCGAGCGCCGGCGTCGGCCGGCCGAGCGGCGCCATCGAGTAGGTGAAGCGCATCGGGCCGCCCTGGAAGAGCGCCGACGCCCGGGTCACCTCGAAGTGATCCGGCTCCCACTCGAGCGACCCGCGCAGGCGGGGGAACGGCAGCCGGTTGACGAACGCGAGGGGACAGGCGAAGTCGCCCGCGAGGCGGTGCCCCCCCTTGAACAGGTGGAAGGTCCCGTCGAAGGTCGCCTCGCCGCGGCTGCGCCAGGTGTCGTTGGCGAAGAACACCTCGCGCATCTTCCAGAGGTCCAGCCGCGAGCGGATCTGGTAGGTCTGCTCGGGCCAGTGCCCCACGTCCACCCGGCCGGTGAGCATCGAGTGCGTGCCGTCGGTGTGCAGCTCGATCCGGTCGAACTCGACGATGCTGCCCTTGATCTCGAAGGTGAAGCGGATGTCCGCCCGCATCGGCAGGTAGTCTTCCACCAGCACGCTGCCGTTGGAGGCCGACCCGCGGCCCAGGTACCGCCCGCCCGAGCGCTCCACGACGACGTCGAGGTTCGCCGCGGTGGTGCGCCACGTGCCGTAGTCGTTGTAGGTGAGCCGGCCGCGCCCCGCGTGCACGTACTTCAGGGTCGTCCTGATGCGGTTGGGATCGTCGCGCTTCCTCTTCGGCGTCGGGATGTGGATGAAGTTGCTCCCGCCCTCCTCGAAGTCCTCGATCAGCATGACCCAGTCGGCCAGCTCGATCGACTCGATGAGGATCTCCCGCGTGCGGAAGACGCGCCACCAGGGAACGCCGACCGACACGCGGCCCGCGGTGAAGAACGGCTGGTCGCCTGGCTTCAGCCCCTCGATGCGGATGCCGTCGGCCACGAAGCGGCCGCTGCCGAGGTGGATGCCGAGCCGGGCGATGTGCAGCGGACGCTCGATCTGGCGGCCGCCCTGGACCTCGGCCAGCCGGCGCAGCGCCGGCCCCAGGTCGACGACGAGGGTGGCGGCCGCCGTCAACAAGAGGATGACGGCCAGGGCGACGCCCGCCCGCACGACGTCGCGCACGCGCCGGCGGACCGCGAACACGATCACGCCGCCCAGCAGGACGAGGGCAATCGACCTGGGCAGGAAGCCCGCCCACACGACGACGGCCGCGAGCACCAGGGCCAGTGCCGCCTCGGGCCAGCGACGGAGGATGGACGACAGTCGGGTCACCTCGAAAGCAGCCTCGAACGCTTCACTCGATCACGAGGAGCAGGCGGCCCGCCTCGACCAGCGCGCCCTCCTGCACGTGCACCGACGCCACGTGGCCCTGCCGCGGGGCGCGCAGCTCGTTCTCCATCTTCATCGCCTCGACGACGACTAGGCCCTGGCGCGGGCCCACCTCGTCGCCCGGCGACACGAGCACCTTGACGATCTTCCCGGGCATCGGCGCCGTGAGCTTGACCGGTCCGCCCGGGCCGCCTGGCGCCTGCGCCCCGCCGCGCCGGCTGCCGGCCGGCCTCACGCGCGCGGCGACGACCCCGGCGCGCAGGTGCACCTCCAGCGCGCCCGGCTCGCCGCGCTCGAGCAGGGCCACCTCGTGGCTCTCGTGCCGCTCGCCCACGACGATCAGCGACAGGGTTGCGCTGTCCACGCGGGCAGCGTCCACGACGTCGGCGCGGCCGTCCACCACGATGCGGTAGCGGGCGCCTTCCCGCTCGACCGACACGCGGTGCACGCGCTCACCGATCTCGATGTCGAACAGCATCGCGGCAACCGTCACGCTGTCACGTGTCCACGTTCACCACACCCTGATCCCTGCCCTACCCGTTTCTCAGCCCGTCGCTCCGCGCCCTCAGCGTCCACGCGCTCGCGGCCCGTCCGCGCGGCGCCGCGCCGGCGTTCCCGGCGGCCCGCTCGAAGGCGTGGATCGCCGCGGCCAGGAGCGCGATGTGCTCGGCCCCGGCCGCGATGGTCACGAACGGGACGCCGTTTCGCGCGGCCAGCTCGCGGTCGAGGAACGTCGTGTCGAAGCGCCCGGCCCGGAAGTCGTCGTTCTGGAACAGCCACCGGAAGAACGGGATGCTCGTCTTGATCCCGCGCACCTCGTACTCGCCGAGCGCGCGCCCGAGCCGCTCCACCGCCTCGTCGCGGCTGCCCCCCCACGCGGTCAGCTTGGCGATGAGCGGGTCGTAGTAGATCGGCACCTCGAGGCCGGGCGTCACGCCCCCGTCGTCGCGCCGGATGCCGGGGCCGCCGGGAACGCGGCGCCCGAGGACGAGGCCGGCCGACGGGAGGAAGTTGTTGTCGGGATCCTCCGCGTAGATCCGGCACTCGACCGCGTGGCCGCGGGGCGAGAGCGTCAGCCCGGGCGAGAGATCGAGGCGCTCGCCGCGTGCGATCCGAAGCTGCCAGCGCACCAGGTCGACGCCCGACACCAGCTCGGTGATCGGGTGCTCGACCTGGAGGCGGGTGTTCATCTCGAGGAAGTAGAACCGGCCGTCCTCGTCCAGCAGGAACTCGATCGTCCCGGCGTTCACGTAGCCTACTGCCCGCGCGACCGCCACCGCGGCGTCGGCCAGCTCGCGCCGCTTGGCGGGCGTGACCGCCACCGAGGGCGACTCCTCGAGCACCTTCTGATGGCGGCGCTGGATGGAGCACTCGCGCTCGGTGAACGGCACGACGGTGCCCGACGCGTCGGCGAGCAGCTGAATCTCGATGTGCCGTGGCCGCTGCAGCTGGCGCTCGATGTAGATGGCCGGGTCGCCGAACGAGGAGCGCGCCTCGGAGCGGGCGGCGCGCACGGCCGACGGCAGCTCGGCTGGCTCGGTCACCAGGCGCATCCCCTTCCCGCCGCCGCCGGCGACCGCCTTCACGAAGATCGGGTAGCCCACCTGCCCGGCCACCGACGAGATCTCGGCCTCGGTCGCGTTAGGAGGCAGGGGCCCGGTCGTGCCGGGCACGACCGGCACGCCCGCCTCGATGGCCGCCTGCCGCGCCGAGGTCTTGCTGCCCATGCGCTCGATCGCCTCGGCCGGCGGCCCGACGAAGACCAGCCCCGCCGCGGCACAGGCGCGCGCAAATGCCTCGTTCTCGGCCAGGAAGCCGTAGCCCGGGTGCACGGCGTCGGCCCCGGACCGGCGCGCGATCTCGATGAGCGCGTCGATTCGCAGGTAGCTCTCGGAAGGGGCGTTGCCGCCCAGCGGGTACGCCTCGTCCGCGTAGCGGACGTGGAGGCTGGCGCGGTCGCAGTCCGAGTAGACGGCGACACTCGGCAGGCCCATCTCGCGACACGCGCGGATGACCCGCACGGCGATCTCGCCACGGTTGGCGATCAGCACCTTCATGAGGATGGCGATGCTGCCGATAACGTCCTAGCATTCTAGCATTTGGAACGTGGAGGATGGCTGCGGCGGGCCCGGATCTGGGCGCCATCTGCGCCCGAGTGGCACAGGCGTCCCGCCTGTGGATGGTGGTCGCAGTGGCCACAGGCGG
>DAOPQX010000124.1:0-9093 GCA_035348395.1 Vicinamibacterales bacterium
CTAATCGCGAATGGGTCATTCGACCAATTGTGTAGCCGCACATCACTGCGAAGCTGGCCTGTCGGTGCTCTCCCCTTCCACGCGCAACCCGCTGACGGTGAACTCCCCTGCCGTCCCCGGGGCGGTGTTCACGGTGTCGACCACGAAGAGGAGGTTGTC
Source organism: Vicinamibacterales bacterium (assembly GCA_035348395.1). Taxonomy (GTDB): domain Bacteria; phylum Acidobacteriota; class Vicinamibacteria; order Vicinamibacterales; family Fen-181; genus JARKSS01. Next base: position 160 of record DAOPQX010000124.1, read on the forward strand.
GGCGAGAGGCAGCGACACCGTGTGCGTCCGGGTGGGTCCGGCCGGTGTCATCTCGTCGAGGGCGACTCTGACCTCGCGCGGGTTGTTGTCGAGGTAGACCGAGCGGCGCCACCGCTCCCCCTCCAGACCCGACGGCGCCCGCAGCTGCACCGAGACCCGCATCGGCTCGAGGGCCTGCCCGCTGAAGACGATCGCCCGCGCACCGGCGTCGAGCCGGACCGGCGTCACCAGCGCCGCGAACTGCCCCGCAGGCGTGCCCGGCCCGAGGCGGAAGCGCATCGACGATTCCCCGGGGCGCTCGGTCGCGGGAATCAGCTCGCCGGTCGAGCGCGGGTCGTGCTCGACGTGCCACCGCGGCGCGATCGCCCATGTCTCTCCGCCCGCCTGGCCCTCCTCGGGGATGACAGCCCGCCCGTCCACCTCGGCACCCCCTGGAACGGAGCCAGCGACGGCAGACGTCTTCCTGAGCGTGATCGCGTTGCTCACGAGCCACGGGATCGGGGAGCGCTTGCCCGGCCGGCCCAGCCAGATCTCCACCCGGTAGCGGCCCGGCCTGTCGGTCGCGTACACCATGGACTGGCGATCGACGCGATGCACCTCGACGCCGTCGCGCAGCAGCACGACGGCGGCGTACAGCGGCGCGTTGCTGCGAACGTGCATCACCATCGGGTCGGCCGCCCTCACCTCCCCGCCCTCGGCCACCTCGATCCCGCCGCCGCGCGCGCTGAACTCGAAGATCGCCGGGGTGGCCCACCCGTCGATCACCGTGTGCAGCCGTCCGGCTCGCAGCGAGGCCAACACGGCCCGCGCATCCTCTTCGGCACGCCCGCTGCGGGGCCCCGGCGTGACCAACTGCAGCGAGAAAGCCCTGAAGCTGGCCTCGTACGACGGCACGGCGAGAAACGGCCGGCCCTCGTACGGATCGCCCCCGCCCGAGAGGCCGATGCGGGCGTGCGCGTCGGCACCCGCGAGGGCGACCAGCGGCCGCGACGAGGCGGCACGGTCCCACCGCGCGAGCAGTTGTCCCTGGTTCAGCTGCGAGGCGAGCGTCTCGGCCGGCCTGAACGGGTAGGTCAGCACGGCGCGGGCGAGCCGAAGCCCGCCCTCGTCGCGCCACTGGCTGTCGGTGTTCAGCCACTCGATCCCGTCGGCCGGGAGGTCCCAGTGCTGCCAGCCCTGGCCGTCCTTGGCCGAGTCGGGGTGCGCGATCACGCCGAACCCCGCGAGGCGCGCGACGTCCTCGACCACGTCGCGGGCGTCGCCGCCGAGAGGATACGGCGCGCGGGTCATGCCGATGGCCAGGTAGTGCCCCGCGCTGGTGCCGATCTCGACGCCGTCGAGCACGAGGACGCCCGACCGGTAGGCGGGCGGCTCGGGCGGCCGGGTGCCGTCGCCGTGATCGGTGAGGACGACGAAGTCGAGGCCGGCGCGCGAGGCGGCCTTGGCCACCTCGTCGATCGTGCCGGTGCCGTCGGAACGGTTGGTGTGGACGTGGATGGCGCCGCGCCACGTGGTGCCGGCGGGGCGCCATTCGGGCTGCCGGAGGACGAGCGCCTTCGGCGGGAGCAGCAACCCGATGCCGAGCAGCACGGCGACCGCCGCGGCCGGGGCCCAGAGGAGGGCCCGCCTGCCGCGCGCGGGGCGCGGCCTCACAGACCCGCGTCGGCCCGCAGCGCGGCCGCGCGGTCGGTGCGCTCCCAGGTGAAGTCGGGATCGTTCCGGCCGAAGTGCCCGAAGGCGGCGGTCTTGCGGAAGATCGGCCGGCGCAGGTCGAGCTCTTCCATGATCCCGCGCGGCGTGAGCTTGAAGTGCGACCGCACCAGCTCGGTGATGCACTGGTCGTCGACGCGGCCGGTGCCGTAGGTGTCGACCATGACCGACACCGGGTCGGCGACGCCGATCGCGTAGGCGAGCTGCACGAGCAGGCGGTCGGCCAGCCCCGCGGCGACGCAGTTCTTGGCGATGTACCGCGCCATGTAGCAGGCGGAGCGATCGACCTTTGTGGGATCCTTGCCCGAGAAGGCGCCGCCGCCGTGCGGCGCGGCCCCGCCGTAGGTGTCGACGATGATCTTGCGGCCCGTGACGCCGGCGTCGCCCTGTGGGCCGCCGATGACGAAGCGGCCGGTCGGGTTGATGAAGATCCGGGTGCGCTCGTCCCGCATGTTGGCGGGCACCACCGGGTCGATGACCCGCTCGAGCACCTCCTCCTGCATCGTCTCGCGATCGACCAGGGCGCTGTGCTGAGCCGACACGACCACGGCGTCCACGCGCACGGGGCGGCCGTTGTCGTACTCGATGGTCACCTGCGACTTCCCGTCGGGGCGCAGGTAGTCGAGCTCGCCCGAGCGGCGGACGGCCGACAGCCGCATGCACAGCTTGTGGGCGAGCATGATCGGCATCGGCATCAGCTCGTCGGTCTCGGTGCAGGCGAAGCCGAACATGAGCCCCTGGTCTCCGGCGCCGCCCGGGTCGACGCCCATCGCGATGTCTGGCGACTGCTCGTGGATCGACGAGAGGACGGCGCAGGTGTCGGAGTCGAAGCCGTACTTCGCGCGGGTGTAGCCGATCTCGCGGATCGTCTCCCGGACGATCTTCGGGAAGTCGACGTAGCAGCTGGTGGTGATCTCGCCGGCGATCATCGCGAGGCCGGTCGTCACCAGCGTTTCGCAGGCGACGCGCCCGACCGGGTCCTGCGCGAGAATCGCGTCGAGGATCGCGTCGGAGATCTGGTCGGCGATCTTGTCGGGGTGCCCCTCGGTCACCGACTCGGACGTGAACAGGTGGCGGCCGTCACGGCTCATCGCGATCCTCCCGGAAATGCCGAACGCTCGACGGGTCCACCTAGGCTACTGCGGGGTGCCGCTTGACGCAAGTGCGCACGCGGCCCCAAGCTGAGGGCGCATGACGAAGGGCGACGACCGCTCCGCGGCGCTCGCCGACGCCTACCTGGATCACCTCCGGGTGGAGCGCCGGCTCTCCCCCCTCACCATCGAGAGCTACGCGCGCGACCTCGCCGCGCTCGGCCGCTTCCTCGAGAGCGAGGGGCTCTCGGAGCTTGCCTGCACGCGCCAAGACCTGGAGGCGTTCGTCCGCAGCCTGATGGCCTCGGGCCTCTCGCCCCGGTCCACCGCGCGCGCGGTCGCCTGCGTCCGGGGCTTCTTCCGCTTTCTCGTCGTCGACCGGCGGGCGGCGGCAAACCCGGCCGACGAGCTGCGCGCTCCGCGCGCGTGGCCCGCACTCCCCCGGTTCCTGACGCTCGACCAGGTGGACCGGTTGATCGCGCAGCCCGACGTGGACACGCCGCGCGGCCTGCGCGACCGCACGATGATCGAGGTGCTCTACGCGACGGGCGTGCGCGTCTCGGAGCTGATCGGACTGCGGCCGCCCGACCTCCACCTGGACGGGGGTTACCTGACCTGCGTGGGCAAGGGCGGCAAGGAGCGGCTGGTGCCGCTCGGCGACGAGGCGGCCAGCTGGGTCGCGCGTTACCTGCGCGAGTCGCGCCCGCGCCTGCTCAAGGGACGAACCTCGCCGCGGCTCTTCGTGAACGGGCGCGGCGGCCCCCTCTCGCGCGTGGGCTTCTGGAAGATCCTCAAGGGCCATGCCCTCGCGGCCGGCCTGCCCTCCGAGGTCAGCCCGCACGTGCTCCGCCACTCGTTCGCCACGCACCTGCTCGACCGCGGCGCCGACCTCCGCGCGATCCAGCTCATGCTGGGCCACGCCGACCTCTCGACCACGCAGATCTACACGCACGTGCTCGAGACCCGGATGCGCGCCGTGTACGAACGCTTCCACCCGCGGCGCTGACGCGCGCCGACGAGGGCTGCGCTTCGCGGGGCGCGGTGTTTGACACCATTCGGCAGGGGGACTAGTATCGCTCTTTCGACAGTCACCATGGCGCTCCAGTCCAAGTGGCAGCAGCTGCCCACCGAGGCGATCAACCCCGCAACCCTCGGCATCGACAAGCTCTCTCCCGCCGGCATCATCGACCTGATGCTCGACGAGGATCGCCGCATCATCAGCGCCGTCGCCCGCGAAAAGGAACGGATCGCCCTCGGCGTCGAGATGCTGGCGCAGGCCGTGCGGCGCGGCGGGCGGATCGTCTTCGTTGGCGCCGGCACCAGCGGCCGGCTCGGGGTGCTCGAGGCCGCGGAGATGCCGCCCTCCTTCAGCACGAGCCCGTCGCTCGTGCAGGCGGTCATCGCCGGCGGGAAGAAGGCGATTACCCGCGACGTCGAGGGGGCCGAGGACGACTACGAGGCCGGCGCGCGCGCCCTCGCGCGGCTGCGCCCGGGGGCGAAGGACGTCGTGATCGGCGTCTCGGCGAGCGGCATGACCCCCTTCGTGCGGGGGGCGCTCAGCCGCGCCCGGAAGGCGGGGGCGCGCATCGTCTTCGTCACCTGCTTCCCCGGCACCGAGCTGCAAACCTTCGTGGACCTGACCATCGCCCCCGCGGTGGGCCCCGAGGTGATCGCCGGCTCGACGCGGCTGAAGGCGGGTACCGCCACCAAGATCGTCCTGAACATGCTCACCACGGGCGCCATGGTCCGCACGGGCAAGACCTACGGCAACCTGATGGTGGACCTGAAGACCGGGTCGGAGAAGCTCAAGGACCGCGCCCGCCGGATCCTCACCTTCGTCAGCGGCATCGACTACGACACGGCCGACCGCCTCTTGAAGCGCGCGCACTGGAACGTGAAGGCCGCCATCGTGATGCAGAAAACCGGCCTTCCCTTCCGCCAGGCGCTCTCGAAACTGCGTCAGGCCGACAGCAGCGTGCGCGCGGCGATCGACGAGGATGCCGAGCCCCGGCTGCGCCAGCTCCTCGGGTCGCGCGCGGGCGACCCGGACAAGGAGAAGGAGCGGGAGAAGGAAAAGTAGCCCGCCCGCGCGATCCCTATGCACTTGCCGCTTCGACCCTCGGTTGCCGTGCTCGTCGCCTGCCTCGCGGGGCTGACGGCCGCCGCCCCCCTGGCGCAGGCGCCCGCGCCGCGGGCCACGCGGGCCGAGATCCGCGCGCTGTGGGTCGCCCGCACGTCGCTCACCTCCCCGCGCGCCGTCGAAGAGATGGTGTCGTCGGCGCGGGCGGCAGGCTTCAACACCTTATTAGTACAGGTGCGCGGGCGCGGTGACGCGTACTTCGCCGACGGCATGGAGCCTCGGGCCGCGACGCTCGCCTCGCAGCCCGAGTCGTTCGACCCCCTGGCGAGGACGCTCGCGCTCGCCCGCCCCCTGGGCCTGCACGTCCACGCATGGGTGAACGTCAACCTAGTGTCGAGCGCCGCCGACCTGCCGTCTTCCCGCGAGCACGTCGTCTACCGGCACCCGGAGTGGCTGATGGTCCCGCGGGAGATCGCCCGCGACATGAGCCTCCTGAACCCGAAGAGCCTGCTCTACCTGGACAAGCTGGCGCGCTGGGCGCGCTCGCAGCCCGGCGAGATCGAAGGCCTGTACCTCTCGCCCATCCCCGCGGGGGCGGCCGACCGCACCGTGCAGGTGATCGCGGACCTGGTGACGCGCTATCCCGTGGACGGCCTGCACCTCGACTACGTCCGCTACCCGAGCGGCGCCTTCGACTACAGCCGGGAGGCCCTCGAGGCGTTCCGCGACTCGCTGCTCGAGGGGCTCGACGCGCGGGAGCGCCAGCGGCGCGGACAGGCGATCGGCGCCGACATCGTCCGCTGGGCCGAGCGGCACCCGGCCGAGTGGGAGGCGTTCAGGCGCGCGCGGCTCACCGCGCTGGTGTCGCGCATCCGCGAAAGCCTCGCGAGGCGACGTCCCGGGGCGCTGCTGTCGGCGGCCGTCTACCCCGATGCGGCGCGGGCCGCCTCGGAGCGGCTCCAGGACTGGAGCGGCTGGATCGATCGCCGGCTGCTCGACGTCGTGTGCCCGATGGCCTACGCCACCGACGCGGACGCCTTCACCGAGCAGCTCACGGCGGCGAAGCGGGCGGCGCGCGACCTGCCGGTGTGGGCCGGCATCGGCGCCTACCGCCTGTCCACCGAGCAGACCATCGAAAACATCCGCATCGCGCGGAGGCTCGGCGCCTCCGGCGTCGTCCTCTTCTCGTACGACAGCCTCGTCGCCTCGCCCAAGGGACCGGGCTACCTCTCGCAGGTGAGCCGCGCGGTCTTCGGGGGGTAGCGCCGCGAGGGCCATCACGGGCGCACGCACATGCCGCGCGTAGCCGGGGCAGCAGGATTCAGCCGGGCGAAGGGCGTGCTGGACGAGGCCGTCAGCCGCCGGGTGTTCCCGGGTGCGGCCGCGGAGGCTGGCGGGCCCGGCGGCCCGGCCTGGCAGTACGCCACCGGGACGCTGTCCTACGACGCCTCGTCGCCCCCCGCCACCATCGACACCGTCTACGACCTCGCGTCGCTGACGAAGGTCCTGTGCACCACGACCCTCGTAATGCGCCAGGCTCACAGCGGCCGCCTCCCCCTCGAGACGCCGCTCTCCGCGCTGCTCCCCGCCTGGCGCGGCGGCGGCCGCGACGTGGTGACGCTCGCCGATCTCCTCGCGCACGCCTCCGGGCTGCCGGCGTGGCTTCCGCTCTACGAAACGTGTGCCGGCCGGGCACAGTTCGAGCGGGCAATTGCCGCGGTGCCGCTCGCCGGCCCGCCCCGGTCGGTCTCCGTGTACAGCGATCTCGGCTTCATGCTCCTGGGCTTCGTCCTCGAAGACGTCGGCGGCACGAGCCTGGCCAGGCAGTTCGAGGCACTGGAGGCCGATGGGCTTGGCTTCGGCGTCGCGCCCGGCGACCGCGCGCGAACTGCGCCGACCCAGCAGGACGAGTGGCGGGGACGGCTGCTGCGGGGCGAGGTGGACGATCGGAACGCGCACGCACTCGGCGGCACGGCGGGCCACGCGGGGCTGTTCGGGACGATTGGCGGCGTGGGGATGCTCGCGCGCCGCCTGATGCAGGGCCTGGAGGGCGAGGAAGCGGCCCTGGGCGTGACGCCCGACACGCTACGGGCTTTCGTCACGCGCGTCGCGATCCCAGGCAGCTCGCGCGCCCTCGGCTGGGACACGATGCTTCCCACCTCGTCGTGCGGGTCACGAATGTCGCCGCGCGCGTTCGGGCACACCGGGTTCACCGGCACGTCGCTGTGGATCGACCCCGAGAAGCGGTTCTACGCGGTGCTGCTCTCGAACCGGATTCATCCAAAGCCGGGCGATCCGGCTGAGATCCTCGCCGTGCGACAGGCCTTCCACGACGCGCTGGCAGGCTAGCGCCGGCAGACTCCCGATTTCACTGCTGAGGGTTGCCGCCGGTTGGCGGCCGGACGCCGCCCGGGCGGTTGCCGGGGGCGCCGGGGGTGCCGGGGGTGCCGAACCCGGGGCGGCCCGGCATCTGCCCGGGCCTGGCCCCTGGGCGGGGCTGGCCGGGCCTCATGCCCGGGCGGGGCTGTCCGGGACCGAACAGCGACGGCGTGTAGACGAACTGCCACTCGCTGTAGCGGTCGCGACCGTTGTACAAGCGGATGGACTTCTCGGTGCTCTTGCTGGTGACCCCGATGACGCCGCCGCGCGGCCCCACGGTCCCCGAGAGCCCCCCGGCGGGCCTGTTGGCGAACGCCGAGGTCCGGGGCGCCTGGGCCTGGTCGTCGCGGCGGGCCTGATCGCGCGCCACGCCGAGCTGCGAGCCCTGCTCCCGCCGAACGCCCGAGAGCCCTTCGCCGCGCCCCTGCTGCCCGAAGCCCGGTTGCCGGCCGGGCACCATCGGCTGCCCCATCGACGCCTGGTAGAGCACCTGGAACTCGCCGTCGGGGACCATCGGGTCCTTGTATTTCTTGCGCAGGAACTTCTGCTGGACGAGCGTGTCGATATCTGGCGGGTACGCAGCGGCGTACTTCCGCTGGAAGAGCCCGATGCTGCGGGCGTACTGCTGCCCGCGGAAGATCAGCTCCTCCTCCTTCTCGCGCTGCACCATCTGCCGCCACGCCGGCATCGCGACCATCAGCATGATGGACATCACGCCGAGCGCGACGAGCATCGCGGCCATCGCGTAGCCCGACTCGGACCGCGGCGCTTGACCCTGCAACCCCATGTGATTACACTGCTTGTCGACTCCAATGATACCAGACGAGCGCCCGCACCGTGTCCCTCGGTCGGCCGGCCGGCGCGTGTGCCGGGCAGCCGTTCTGATCGTCCTGTCGTCGGTGCTGGCGATCCAGGCCTGCGACAAGGTCGCGCTGGTGGCACCCACCGGCACGACGATCACGCTGTACACCAACTCGCAGTTCCTCGCCGTGAACGGGACGGCCGACATCACCGCCAGCGTGATCGAGGCGAACGGCTACCCCGTGCAGAACGGCACGACCGTGACGTTCACGACCTCGCTCGGCACCGTCGAGCCCAGTGACGCGAAGACGCACGACGGCAAGGCCACCGTAAAGCTGCTGATCGGCACGGCCGCCGTGGGCCAGGTGCTCGTGTCGGCGACTCCGCCCACGGTTCCGGCCACCGGCGGCACGGTGCAGATCGTCGCAACGGTCCAGGATACCGGCGGGAACAACCTGCTGGGGGTGCCGGTCAACTTCACCACCGACTTCGGGACGCTCGTCCCCGACACCGCGGTCAGCGACTCGAACGGCAATGCGCGCACCGTGCTCACCACTTCGCAGAGCGCGACGGTGACCGCGACGGCCGGGGCGAAGAACGCCACGGCGAAGGTCACCGCACTCGCGGTGCCGACGATCACAATCACGCCGCCGAGTACGACGCCGAGCGTCGGGGTGCCGGCCTCGTTCACAATCAACGTCACCGCGGGCGCCAATTCGAGCCCGATCACCGACGTCACCGTTGACTTCGGCGAAGGGCGCCCGGTTTCGCTCGGTGCCGTCAATGGCAGTATCACGGTCTCTCACACGTACGACGTGGCGGACGACTACACGGTGACCGTCACGGCGCGGGACGCCACGGGCGTCACGGCCA
>DAOPQX010000125.1:0-8957 GCA_035348395.1 Vicinamibacterales bacterium
CGGGACACGATCTGGCCGGCGTGTTCCTCTGTCGAGGTTACCTACCAGCACGGCTACGCGAGCCTCGCCGAGTCGCCCTACGGGGATCTCGTGAAGGGTGCCGTCATGACGCTGGCCGCCGAGCACGCGAAGCCGTCCACCATCCCGGCGCGGGCCACGTCGATCTCGACCGACCTGGGCAACTATCGGATCTCGCAGGCCGACGCGACCGGCAAGACCGGCATCCCGGACGTCGACGCCATCATTGGCCTGGTCGGCGCCGCGAAGCCCGCCACGGGGGCCGGCTCGTGATCGAGCAGCTCAACCTGTGGGCGGCTCAGGACGCGCTCCTGGATGCGCTCAAAGACCAGGCCGCCTTCGACGTGGACGGCGCCGGCGAGGTCGCCCTGGGGCTCGGCTTCCCGGCCGAGATCCAGCCCGAGCACGTCTGGATCGGCGGCGAAGCCGAGGGCGATCTCGAGGCCGAGCTCACCGGGCCGCGGCCGTCGGCGGAGATCTTCCGCATGCCCCTGTTCATATTCGTGCAGGCGGCCGACTACGAGGAGGCGCGCTCACGCGTCAAGGCCCTGGCGGCTGCGTGCGAGTCGGCGCTCGAGACGGCGACCTTCGCTGCCGTCGTTCCCTCGTGGCGCATCCCGCGGTACCGGCTCGACGCCGGCACCGACGGCTCCAATATTCAACTCTGCCTCGAGCTCCCGGTCGAGTGCCGGTGTTGGTGACGCTGAAAGGACAATGAGGCTATGGCCAAGCGCGTTCGCAAGTACGAGATCCTCGCGCCCGTCAGCGGCTCGTTCACCGGCCGCTCGGGTCGCGTTCACTACCGCTTCGAGCCCGGCATCGTGCGCGAGTCGGACGTGGACCCGGACGTGCTCTCGGTCCTCATCGCCACGGGCAAGGCCGTGCCGGTGTCCACCAGGGCGGCGAAGGCCGCAGGAAGTGAGGAATCCCGATGAACCTGAAACTGTCCGCTGCCGGCTTCGCGATCCAGTCGGCGAAGGGTGCCGCCAAAGCCCAGCCGGCCTGGTGGGGTCCGGTCGGCGGTGGTGGGCTCGTGTCGTTCGAGCTCGAGCAGACCGAGGACGAGCTCACGTCGGCGCAGGTCGGCGCCATCGGCGAGTACCGCGCGGCGGTCGCCATCGCCGCAGACTACGAGAGCCGCATGTGGCCGGCGTCGATCGGCGCTCTGCTGTACGCCGTGCTCGGCGACATCCAGACGAGTGAGGGCACTCCTGCCGTCAAGGCCGTGCTCACCACGGCGCTCACCGGCGTCAACAACGACTTGACGTTCCTGGCCAAGACCGCCGGCGCTGCCGGCAACGACATCACCGTGGCGCTGGTAGATCCTTCGGGCAACGACCAGGATCTCGCGGTCACCGTCAGCGACAACGCCATTTCTGTGAGCCTGGCGACCGGCTCGGGTGGCCTCATCACGTCGACCGCGCTCGACGTGCGCAACGCCATCCGGGCGAAGGCCGAGGCCGCCGCTCTCGTGGAGGCGTCTGTCGCTCCCGGCAACGACGGCAGTGGCGTGGTGACGGCGCTCGCCGCCGCCAACCTGGCCGGCGGCGCCGACGCTTCCGGGACGGGCGCGTCGACGCACGTCATCACTCCCGATGCCTCGCTCCCGTGGTGCACCGTCTTCGGCGCCAAGGACACCGAGCGCAAGGCCGCGTCGGACTGCAAGCTCGATTCGCTCAAGATCGAGTGGGAGGGCAACAACCCGGTGAAGGTCACGCCGACCTGGGCCGGCATGGGCGTCGCGTGGTCGGACGCCGCCTACGTCCCGGTGCTCGATGAGTCCCTGCTCGACTACCTCAAGGGTATCCATCTCACCGCGGTGCTCGACCTGGACGGCTCGGGCTACGACGGCGGCGCCGAGATCAAGTCTGGCTCGGTCGAGATCAAGCGCAATATCGCGGGCGACACCAAGTCCGGGCAGCTCGAGCCGAGCAGCCTCGATGAGGGCTCGTTCGAGTGCGACGTCGAGCTCGTCGTGCGCGTGCCCGACCTGCTGCCCGTGCGGCTGCTCCTGACCGGCGCCGTCGACGGCGACTCCGTGTCGGCCGATGTGCCCTACGGCGAGTTCTCTCTGACGTTCGCCGATTCTCCCGACAGCGTGGCGCTCGCCGCCACGCGCGTCGCCTGGAAGACGTCGGAGCCCGAGGCCAGTCCCGCCGGTGGTCCCGCCGAGCTCACTCTGCAGGGCCGCTGCTACGGCAACCCCGCCATCACCGCAACCGTCATCAACGCTGTCGCCTCGTACTGAGCCTGGCGACGGCCGACCCGAGGGGGTAATCCATGAGCAAGGGCGCGAGGCTGCTCGAGGTCATCTACGTCGACACCGAGGAGCCGGTGAACGTCCTCATCGGGCTCGGCGACTCCATCCGTGCTGCCGAGTGGGCGGAGGCCGAGTACCCGTACCCGGCGAAGCCCGATCTCCCGGCGGATCTGTCGCCCGCGGAGGTCGACTTCCGCATCGCCGAGTACCGCCGCGAGCGGCTCGACGTCGACGCCAAGCGCGAGTGGCGCTCGGGCCTGTACGCCGTGTTCCTGGCCGCCCAGCGCGCGAAGCTCCGCGGTTCGGAGCTCGGCTGGCTCGAGTGGCTGAGTCTCGTGACCATCCCGCAGGACGACGAGCCCGCGCCGGCCGAGGAGCCGTCCGCGGGGGAATCCGACGCGCCACAGAGCGCCAGTTAGCTCGTGTGGCGCTGGACACCCTGCAGCCGATCGGCCACCTGTGCGACCTGCTCGGCATCTCCCGGTGCCGGCCGGGCGTCTTCGACGCCATGGTCGATCTCCTCTATGGCGATGAGTCGCGCGGCGACGCAGCCCGCGAAGCTCGCCTCGCCGACCTGGGCCGGCGACTGACCGGGAGGCGCTAAGGTGCCCGCACCCGTCTACTCGACCGACGTCGACGTCGCCGGCGTCTCCGCCACGCGCAACCTCTTGCGCCAGATGGAGCCGGATCTGCTCAGGCGGCTCGACCGGCGGCTGAACGTCGTGGCGAACCGCGTCAAGTCGGTCGCCCAGGCCGAGTTCGAGCGGACGGGCGCGACGGGCACCGCCTACCGGGTCCGCACGCGCACGCGCCGCGGATCCTTCGTCAAGTCGATCGCCACGGCGCCCGGCTCGGTTTCGCGGGGCCAGAAGTGGTCGAGCGAGCCGGGCGCGCTGGCGTCCATCTTCGAGCTCGCTAACGCCGTGCGCGATGCCCAGCCGGAGAACGTGCGGCGCACGCAGAGCCTCATCGAGACGCTCAACGCCAAGTATTACTCGCCGGGCCGGTTCTTGTGGTCCGCCTGGGATGCCGAGGGCGACCGGGCTCAGGCCGACGTCGAGGACGCCGTTCGCGAGGCCGAGATCGAGTACACGCGCCGCATGGAGGCGGTGAGGTAACGTGGCCGTTGTCATCCCCATCGTTACCAGCTACAGGGGCTCCGGCGCCAATGCCGCCATGCGCGACCTTGGTCGCCTGCAGAAGCAGGCCGAGCTCGCCGGCGCCGGCACCGCCGCCGGTCTGCTCGGCGCTTCGCGCTCCATCACCAGCTTCGGCGCCGGCGCGGCCGCCGCCGGCATGACCTTGACCAAGGGCTTCACGCTGCCGGTCGCCGCGATCGGCGGCCTGGCTATCAACGAGTCGATGAAGTTCTCGAGCGCGTTCGCCGGCGTGCGCAAGACCATCGACGCGACCGAGCCCGAGTTCGCCAAGCTGCGCCAAGGCATCCGCGACATGGCCAAGGAGATCCCGGCGAGCCGCGAGGCCATCGCCGGCGTCGCCGAGGCCGCCGGCCAGCTTGGTATCGAGAACGAGAACGTCCTCAGCTTCACGCGCACGATGATCGACATGGGCGAGTCCACGAACCTCGCGTCCGACGAGGCCGCGACGGCGCTCGCCCGCTTCGCCAACATCACCGGCATGGAGCAGACGAACTTCGACCGCCTGGGCTCCTCGATCGTGGCGCTGGGCAACAACATGGCGACGACCGAGGCCGAGGTCGTGAACTTCGGCATGAGGATCGCCGGCGCCGGTGCCCAGGTCGGGATGAGCGAGGCGGACATCATGGGCCTGTCTGCTGCGTTCTCCTCTGTCGGCATCAGCGCCGAGGCCGGCGGCACGGCGCTCTCGAAGACCATGATCAACATCGAGGCGTCCGTGCAGAAGGGCGGCGAGCAGCTCCGGCTGTGGGCCGAGACCGCCGGCATGAGCGCGGCCGAGTTCAAGCAAGCCTGGGAGAAGGATTCGGCCGGCGCGCTCACGGCCGTCGTCAAGGGTCTTGGCGAGATGGAGAAGCAGGGCGGCTCGACGCTCGGGCAGCTCGAGAAGCTCGGCATCACCGAGGTCCGCCAGCGCGACGCGCTCCTGCGCGCCGCCGGCGCCGGCGACCTGCTCTCCGACGCTCTGAAGATCTCGGGCGACGCCTGGCAGGAGAACGGCGCGCTCGCCGAGGAGGCCGGCCGGCGCTACGAGACGCCTGAGTCGCGCATGGCCATCATGAAGAACCGCGCCAGCGATATGGGCATCACGATCGGCGACGAGCTCACGCCGTCGTTCCTGCGGCTCATGGAGGACGCGACCCGGCTGGCGGAGCGGTTCGGAAACCTCACGGACGGCCAGCAGGACTTCATCATCAAGGCCGCCCTTGTGGGCGCCGCCATCGGGCCGGTGCTCGTCATCGTCGGGCGGCTCGCGCAGGGCGTCGGTGCCGCGGTGGGCGTCGCCGGCAAGCTGTCGCTCGCCTTCGGCAAGGGCGGGAAGGCGGCGCCCGGCTGGGCGCGCGGCATCGCGGGGGCTACCAAGGGACTCGTCTCGTTCGTCAAGCAGGGCGCGCTCGCCATCGCATCGCTCGCGCGGCAGGCAGCCTCGTGGGTCGCAGAGACGGCCGCGAAGGCCGCCGCGACCGCCGCCACGGTGGCGCACACGGCCGTCACCAAGGCGTCCGCCGCGGCGCAGTGGCTGCTCAACGCGGCGCTCTCCGCCAACCCGATCGGGCTCGTCGTCATCGCCATCGCCGGCCTGGTGGCCGCGCTCGTGGTCGCCTACAAGAAGTCGGAGACGTTCCGCAATATCGTGAACGCCGCCTGGGGAGCCATCAAGACGGCCGCCGTCGCCGTCTTCGGCTTCGTCGCCAATTACATCAAGACGTGGGTTGGCATCATCCGGGCGGTGCTCGGGAAGGTCAAGGCCGTGGCCGACTCCGTCGTGCGCTTCTTCGGGAGCATGCGCGACGGCATCGTCAGCGCCTTCAACCGCGTGACCGGCTTCCTGCGCACCGTCGCCGGCAAGATGAAGTCGGCCATCGGCAACCCGGGGAAGATCCTCTACGAGGTCGGCAAGGACATCGTGGCCGGGCTGCGCAACGGCATCTCCGCCGCCTGGCACTGGGTCACCGACAAACTCAAGGGGCTCATCGGCGGGCTCTCCAAGGCCGCGAAGAAGGTGCTCGGCATCGGCTCGCCCTCGCGCGTCTTCGCCGCCATCGGCAAGGACGTCGCCGCCGGGCTCGCGATCGGCATCGACGGCGGCAAGGATGCCGTGCGTCGGGCCGCGCTAGGGCTCGCAGGAGCCACTTTGCCGGGCTTTGGCGCCGCAGGAGGGTACGCGGTCGCCGCGGGGGCCGGCGGGCGCTCTGTCGTGCTCCACGTGGCTCCTGGCGCAGTGCAGATCAACTTCGGCTCGAGCCCGTCCGGGAGCGTGTCGCAGGGGACCGTGGACGCCGCGGTCGACCGCGCCTTCCGCCGCCTGGCCGCAGAGCTCTCGAGGAGGTGACGTCGTGCCCAAGGTGACGGTGCGGCCGACCAAGCAGCAGCCGCTCTACAAGCGCATCGCCCAGGTGGGGTCGACGGGCGCCGCCGCTGCCGTGGCGGACCAGAGCGACGCCACCTACATCCGCCGCTCGGTGAACGGCGCGCCGATGGCGCGCTTCCTGCTGGCGGCGCCGGCGATCCCGGCGGACAACGACATCGCCACGGTCGTGCCGGGCGCGCGCCTGCGCCAGCCGACGTCCAACCCGCCGAAGCTCGTGTCGCTCGCCATGAGCGTCCCGGGCACGGGCAAGCCGAAGAACAAGCTGCTGCCGATCGTGAACGGGCCGAGCGTGCGCGCCGGCTCGGGCACGAGTCCATACACCTTCGAGACGCCGGCCGCCCAGGGCCGCATGGCGGGTCCGCGCGGGCCGTGGGCGGATTGGCTCACGCGGCTCGCGGTGCGGGTCAACGACGGGCACAAGGCGAGCGACTCAAACCGTGCATATATATACGAGGTGTTCGCGGATGTGTACTACGCCGCGCGGCCGACCGTCGCGCTGGCCACAGACCCGGCGTCGCCGGTCACGACCACGTCCTACCCGGAGCTCGGCGCGACGTTCTCCGCCCTCGTGGAGTCCTGGCAGGACAACGAGGGCGAGCCCGCGCGCACCGAGGTCGCTTACGAGCTCCGCGTCTTCTCGCAGGCGCAGTACGAGGCGGCCGGCTTCGACCCGGATCTCTCGACGCCGCTGTGGGAGACGCAGGGGCTCACGGCTCCGCTCGACTACATCGACGGCGTCACCTTGTCCTCTGAGGAGGCCGCCGAGACTCCCGACGTGCCGCTGCCCAACGGGGCGTATCGCGTCTACGCTCGCGGCCGGCGCTACTTCGAGGCGGCGCAGTTCGGCGCCTGGACCTACCTCGCCTTGATGGTCAACGTCGAGCCCTGCCCGGCGCCGACCCTGACCGCCACGCTCGACGACGCCAACCAGCGGGTCGTGCTCGAGGTCACGCCGAACGCGAAGGCCGGCGCTACGGATCCGCTCACCACGATCGAGCGCAGCGCCGACGCCGGCGCCACCTGGGAGCCGGTGCGCGGCGCTACCTCGCTCGCCGGCACCTTCGCTGTCAAGGCGACGCTCTACGACTACGAGGCGCCGCGCGGGGTGGCGCTCACCTACCGCGCCGCGACCGAGGCGACGATCTCCGACCAGCAGCTTGTCTCTGACTACGCCACGGCTGCCGTGGTGGGCACGCTCTCGAGCTCGGACTGGAACCTCAAGTGCCCGCTCGACCCGTCGCTCAACCTGCTCGACGCGAACGTGAACGCCGACCCGGAGTGGACCAAGGAGGAGGAGGCCGCGACCTTCCGCCCGGTGGGGCGCACGTACCCAGTGGTCGTCTCCATGGCGCTCGGCGGCGCCGACGGCTCCCTGACCGTCAGCACCAACACCGACGCCGCATGGACGGCGCTCGAGGCGCTCCGCGACTACGCCGGCACGCTCCTACTCGAGTCGCCTTACGGCTGGGCACGCTACGTGCGGATCCTCTCGCGGTCTTGGGCTGAGATGGGCGCTCCCGAGGCGGCGCGCCGGCGCGTGACGTTCTCATTTCTCGAGGTCGAGGCTCCCTGATGTACCCGGTGTCTGACGCCTTCCGCGAAGCGATCGTCTCCTGCGACCAGCGGGCCGTGGTCCGCGCCGTGGTCGAGCTCGACGGTTCCGAGCTCGGCGTGCTGCCGCTCACCGGCGGGGCGGTCGACTGCGACGGCACGCGCGACGGCGCGCTCCGCTCCCTGTCGCTCACCGTCTCGCCGCATCCCGACGCCTTCGATTGGCTGGCGACCGCCGGCGCCGAGGTCGTCGTCGCCCGCGGGCTTCGGCTGCCCGACGGCACCGAGGAGCTCGTGCCGCTCGGCGTGTTCGTCATGGACGCGGATCTCGAGGAGGCCGAGGACGGCACGGTCACGGTGTCTGCCGGCGACCGCTCCCGGCGCATCAGCCGCGCCCGCTGGACCGACCCCTACGTGGTGCCGGCCGGCACCGCCGTCGGCGCAGCGTTGGCAGATCTCCTGCGCGCCTGCTGGCCTGGCTGCCCGGTCGGCTCGACCCTGCAGGCGGCCGACAAGACGACGGGCGCGAAGCTCGCCTACCTCGACGGCGCCGACTCGGATCCGTGGAAGGACGCGCGCGACCTGGCCGCGTCCGCCGGCCTGGACCTGTACTTCGACGGCGACGGCGTCGCCCAGGTGCGCGACACTCCCGACCCGGAGTCCGACCCGGTGTGCTGGACCTACCGCTCGGGCGATGAGGCCGTGGTCCTGGGCCGCACGCGCAAGGCCATGCTGACCGAGCTCTACAACGGCGTCGTGGTCACGGCCGAGGGCTCCGGCGTTGCTACTCCTCGCCGGGGTGAGGCGTGGGACGAGGATCCGAACTCACCGACCTATGCCTACGGGCCGATGGGCCGCGTGCCGCGCTTCTACTCCTCGCCGCTGCTCACCACGCAGGCCGAGGTCGACTCGGCCGCTCAGACCATGCTGGCGCGCGTCAAGCGCCCGATCGAGCAGGCGTCGTTCTCCCTGCTACCCAACCCTGCGCACGAGGCGTTCGACGTCGTGGAGTTCGTGGACGCCGACGGCGTCTCGAGCCGCTTCATGTTCGACGTCGTGTCGGTGCCGCTCGACTCCTCGGGCGCGCTCACAGCCACGGCGCGAGAAACGATGGTGATCACGTGAAGGAACTCGCCGAAGCTTTGAAGGCCAAGGCCGGCCTGCGCATGAGGCAGGGCGTCGTGAGCGCGGTCGACGGCTCGACCGTGAGCGTCCTCATCGGCGGATCCACAGTCGCGGTCGACGGCGTGCACCACCTGAACAGCGTGGCGCCGCAGGTCGGCGAGGTCGTGTGGATCGCCTCGGACGGCGCCGACCTGTGGATCCTGGGCACGCACGGCGACCCACCGGCGATCGACCCGAGCCGCCTGCCCGATTACGCGACCTACTTCGCCTCGGCCGCTCCCGAGGGCGCGCCGGCGACTCCGACGAACGTCCTCGGCACGGCGCTCCTGAACGGGCTCCTGGTGAAGTGGGACCGCACCGCCTACGATCCCTGGCTCACCTGGGAGATCCAGCTATCCGACGACGATTGGGTGTCGTGGGACACCTTCACGACCGCCACGCAACCGGTCGTCGTCCCGCTCCCGCCTGGCGGGCC
>DAOPQX010000126.1:0-8898 GCA_035348395.1 Vicinamibacterales bacterium
GCGACGTGGACCAGCCGCGCAACCTGGCGAAGTCGGTCACGGTAGAATAGGGGGAACCCCCGCGCGTTTGCGTGAAGACTTCGGCCGGGCGGCCACAAGGGCCGCCCCTGCGCTACCTCATGGAATTCCTGAACCAGCTCAACCCCGAGCAGCGCGAGGCGGTGCTGCGGGTGGAGGGACCCCTGCTCATCCTGGCCGGCGCCGGGTCGGGCAAGACGCGCGTCATCGCGTACCGCATCGCGTACCTCATCGGCGGCGGCCACGCCAGCCCCTACGAGGTGGTCGCGCTGACCTTCACCAACAAGGCCGCCGAGGAGATGCGGGGGCGCGTCGCCACGCTGCTCGGCGACGCGTGCGAGGGCGCGTGGGTGATGACCTTCCACGCGATGTGCGCCCGCCTGCTTCGCCGCGAGGCGCCGCACGTCGGCCTCTCGCGCGACTTCGTGATCTACGACTCGTCCGACCAGGTCTCGGCCGTCAAGCAGGTGATGCGCGCGCTCAACATCGACGACGGGGTGCTGCAGCCGCGGTCGGTGCTCAGTCGCATCAGCCACGCCAAGAACCAGATGAAGGGGCCGGAGGACTTCGAGGAGAGCTATAACCCGCGCGACGCCGAGCTGGGGAAGATCTTCCGCGGCTACCAGTCGGCGCTCGCCGCGAGCAACGCCGTCGATTTCGACGACCTGCTCCTCAAGTCGCTGCAGCTGTTCGAGGAGCACGAGGACCTGCGGCTCAAGTACGCCCGGCGCTTCAAGTTCCTGCTGGTGGACGAGTACCAGGACACCAACCGCCCGCAGTACCTGCTGCTGCGCCGCATGGCCGAGGCCCACCGCAACCTGTGCGTCGTCGGCGACCCCGACCAGTCGATCTACAAGTGGCGCGGCGCCGACATCCACAACATCCTCGACTTCGAGCGCGACTACGCCGACGCGTTCGTGGTGAGGCTCGAGCGCAACTACCGCTCGACCCAGGTGATCCTCGACGCCGCCTCCGCCGTCATCAGCCGGAACGTCGAGCGCAAGGAGAAGCGGCTCTACACCGAGGAGGCCGGCGGCGACAAGCTGCTGTACCACCAGGCCGCCGACGAGCTCGAGGAGGCCGACTTCATCGCCCGCACCGCCCGCCGCCTGGCCCACTCGCCGGCGCAGTCGCCGATGGCGGTGCTCTACCGCACCAACGCGCAGTCGCGGGTCATCGAAGACGCGATGCGCCGCGAGGGGATCCCCTACCGGATCATCGGCAGCGTCCGGTTCTACGAGCGCAAGGAGATCAAGGACGCCCTCTCGTATCTGAAGCTCCTCCTCAATCCCGACGACGACGTGAGTTTGCGGCGGGTGATCAACGTCCCCGCGCGGGGGATTGGCAAGGGGGTGATGGACGCGCTCGCGGCGTTCGTCCCCGACACCTACCCCGGCGACCGCGCGCAGGCCTCGCTCCCGCTCGGGGGGGCGCGCGCGGCGAACTCGCTGTGGGCGAAGCTGCGCGCGGGCCTCGACGCCGGCGCCTTCACCGGGCGCGCGGCCTCGTCGCTGCGCGCCTTCCGCGGCCTGATCGAGGGGCTGTCGGAGGTGGCGCGCACCGAGCCGGTGTCGATCGTGCTCGGCAAGGTGCTCGATCGCACCGGCTACCTGAACGAGCTGCGCGAGGAGAAGACGCCCGAGGCCGAGGGGCGCGTCGACAACCTGATGGAGCTGGTGTCGGCGGCCAAGGAGTACGAGGCGCGAAACGCGAACGGCAACGGGGACGGCGGCGGCGGGGCGTCGCTCGGCGGCTTCGTGGACCAGCTCTCGCTGCTGTCGGACGCCGACGAGTCGGAGGGAGCGGCCGACGCACGCGTGCTGATGATGACGCTCCACAGCGCCAAGGGCCTCGAGTTCCCGGTGGTGGTCCTCGCGGGCATGGAGGAAAACCTCTTCCCCCACTCGCGCTCCTCCGACGACCAGGCCGAGCTCGAGGAGGAGAGGCGCCTCTGCTACGTGGGGATGACGCGGGCCCGGAGGCGGCTGCTGCTGACAGGCGCGGGCCGGCGGCGCTGGTACGGCGAGTACCGCGCACAGGCCCCGTCGCGGTTCCTGAATGAGATCCCGCCGGAGCTGGTGGATCTCGACGTGGCTGGCGTCTCGGGCGGCCACTACCAGCCGTCGTTCTCGTCGGCGTTCGAGCGGCGGCCCAACCCGTACCGACGGGGCCCGCACGCCACCCCCACCCGCGTGCGCGAAGAGGCGCCCCTCTACGCCTACGAGGACGAGGACCAGTCGCGCCCGGGCCACATCGAGGTGGGTGCCCGCGTCCGCCACGCCCAGTTCGGCGTGGGGACCGTGGTGAGCGTCCAGGCGGCCGGGGGCGACACCAAGCTGGTGGTCCGCTTCGCGTCGGTGGGGACGAAGACGCTGATCGCGAGGTTCGCGAATCTGGAGGTAGTGTAGTCAAAAAAAAGGGCGCGGCTTGTACACCGCGCCCTTTTCGTCGTACCCGAATCCCGATTCCTGAATCCTAGGAGGCCGGACCCGCCTCCTTGATCGCCGTGATCATCCACTTGCCCTCGATGTCGGCGCCGCCCTGCGGATCCTTGAGGACCACGCGCTGCAGCGTCAGCGTGTAGGTCTTCTCGGCGGTCTGGCCGTCCGGCATCCGGACGTTCGCGGTCACGGTCGCTTCCTTCGTGTACTCCGTGCCGTCGTACCCGGTGGGGTCGTGGTCGGTCACGCTCAGGTCGGCCACCCGCCGCTCGGCGTTCAGCTTCGTCCGGGCCTCCGAGACCTTCCGGTTGTACTCCTTCTGCTCCTCGCGCCACTTCGTCCAGGCGGCCTGCACCTCGGCGTCCCTGCCCCGCGGCTTCCCGTTGGTCTGCTCGAGCTTCAGCACCCGGTTGATGGCGTCCAGGTTGTCGTCCTGGTAGGCCTTCATCTTCTTCGAGAACTCGGCCTCGGCCGCCACCGCCTCCTGCCGCGCCTTCTCGAGCTCCTTGAACTGGAGCACCCGGGTCTGCTCCGGGGTCACCGAGACCACCTTGACGTTCTGGGCCATCCCGTCGCGCGACGGGTCGAACGACACGGTGGCGATGTTCGCCAGCGTCATGTTGTCGCCCATCCGCGAGGCCTGGAAGAACTTGCGGATCAGCGGATCCTCGGGGTTCCCCCCGCACGCGCTCGACAGGACCAGGGCCGCCAGGATGGGGATGATGAATAACCAGCGATAACGCGGCCGATGCATGCCAGCCTCCTTTACTCGTTCAGGTCCGATTCTCTTTCGGCGAGTCGGGCGATTGACACGACCCGGTCGTCCTCTTCCACCCCGATCAAGCGCACGCCCTGGGTAGCCCGTCCAATCGTCCGGACGTCGCGGGTGCCCATGCGCAGAACCTTCCCCTGCTGCGTGATGAGCATCAGCTCGTCCTCGTCCCGGACGTACGCAATTCCGACAACTCGGCCGTTCCGGTCGGTCGTGTGGATGTTGATGATACCCAAACCGCCCCTGGACTGCACGCGATATTCGTCCAGGTTGGTTCGCTTGCCGTAGCCGTTCTCGGAAACCGTCAGCAGGGTCCCCCCGCCGTTGGTCACCTCCATGGCCACCACCTCGTCGCCCTCGCGCAGGGTGATGCCCCGAACGCCGTAAGTGCCTCTCCCCGTTGGCCTCACGTCCTGCTCGTGGAACCGGATGGCCATGCCGTCCCGGGTGCCGATGAAGATGTGGCCGCTGCCGTCGCTGGTCTGCACGGCGATGACCGCGTCGTTCTCCTCGACCCCCATCGCGATGATCCCGGCCGCCCGCGGGTTCCGGAACGAGGTCAGCTCGGTCTTCTTGATCACCCCGCGGCGGGTGCCCATCACCACGTGGCGGCCCGCCTCGAACTCCCGCACCGGCAGCAGCGCGGCAATCTTCTCCTCGGGCAGCATCGCGACCAGGTTGGCAATCGCCTTCCCCTTGCCGTCGGGACCGACGTCGGGGATCTCGTACACCTTCAGCCAGTAGACGCGCCCCTTGTCGCTGAAGATCAGGATGTACGAGTGGGTCGAGGCGATGAAGAGGTGCGCGACGAAATCCTCCTCGCGCACGCTCATCCCCCGCCGCCCGAGGCCGCCCCGCCGCTGCGTCCGGTACTCGGTCACCGCGGTCCGCTTGATGTACCCGGTGTTGCTCACCGTGATCGCGACGTCCTCGTCCACGATCAGGTCCTCGACCCGGAACTCCCCCTCCTCCTCGACGATCTCGGTGCGCCGGCCGTCGCCGTACTTGTCGCGCACCTCGCGCAGCTCATGGACGACGATCTCCATCAGCAGCGCCTCGCTGCCGAGGATGGCCCGGTAGCGCTCGATCTGCCGCAGCACCTCGGCCAGCTCGTCGAGGATCTTCTGCCGCTCGAGGCCCGTCAGCCGCTGCAGCTGCATGTCGAGGATGGCCTGCGACTGCACCTGGCTCAGGCCGAACCGCGTCATCAGGCCGTCGCGCGCCTCGAGCGGCGACTTCGCCGCCCGGATGAGCGCGATCACCTCGTCGAGGTGGTCGAGCGCGATCTTCAGCCCCTCGAGGATGTGGGCCCGCGCCTCGGCCTTCCGCAGCAGGTACTCGGTCCGCCGCCGCACCACCTCGCGCCGGAACTCGACGAACTGCTCGAGCACCTCCACCAGCGGCAGCACCACCGGCCGGCCGCCGACAATCGCCAGCATGATGATGCCGAAGGTGCTCTGCAGCGGGGTGTGCTTGTACAGGTTGTTGAGGACGACGTCGGCCACCTCGCCGCGCTTCAGCTCGATCACGATGCGCAGCCCCTGGCGGTCGGACTCGTCGCGCAGGTCGGAGATCCCCTCGATGGTCTTGTCGCGCGCCAGCTCGGCGATCTTCTCGACGAGCTTCGCCTTGTTCACCTGGTACGGGATCTCGGTGATGACGATCGACGAGCGGTCGCCCTTCGCGCTCTCCTCGACGGTCGCCCGCGCCCGCACCGTGATGGCGCCGCGCCCCGTCCGGTAGGCCTGCACGATGCCCGAGCGCCCGACGATCAGCCCCGCGGTCGGGAAGTCGGGGCCCGGCACGATCTTCAGGAGCGCCTTCAGCTTCGCGTCGGCCGACATCGGCGGCTCGCCGCCCGCCTGCTCGCGCTGCCGCTGCTCGACGAGCCAGATGGCCCCGTCCACCACCTCGCGCAGGTTGTGCGGCGGGATGTTGGTGGCCATGCCCACCGCGATGCCCACCGACCCGTTCACCAGCAGGTTCGGGAAGGGCGCCGGCAGGACGGTCGGCTCCTCGGTGGTCTCGTCGTAGTTGGGGACGAAGTCCACCGTCTCCTTGTCGAGGTCGGCCATCATCTCCTCGGCCAGCGGCTTCAGCCGGGCCTCGGTGTACCGCATGGCCGCCGGGGGATCGCCGTCCATCGACCCGAAGTTCCCCTGGCCGTCCACCAGGGGGGCGCGCATGTTGAAGTCCTGCGCGAGGCGCACGAGCGTGTCGTAGATCGCCGCGTCGCCGTGGGGATGGAAGTTCCCCATGACCTCGCCGACGATCTTCGCGCACTTGCGGTAGGCGCGGTTGCTCGCCAGCCCCATCGTGCGCATGCCGTAGAGCACGCGCCGGTGGGCCGGCTTGAGACCGTCGCGCACGTCGGGAAGCGCCCGCCCGATGATTACGCTCATCGCGTAATCCATGTACGAGCGCTTCATCTCGTCTTCGATGTTGACCGGCAGCTTGGTGAGTGCGTCCATGTCTTCAGGATTCAGGAGTCAGGATTCAGGAATCGGGCGGCCGTCGCGCAGCGCCCGGGTGGTCAGGACACGTGATTCGCGGCGGATTGCACCCCCGAATCCCGAATCCTGAATCCCGATTCCCGCCTCAGATGTCCAGGTTCCTGACGTCCAGCGCGTTGTCCTCGATGAACTTCCGGCGCGGCTCCACCTGGTCGCCCATCAGGGTGGTGAACATCAGGTCGGCCTCGGTGTGGTCTTCGGCCCGCACCTGCAGCAGCGTCCGGCTCTCGGGCCTCATCGTCGTCGACCAGAGCTGCTCGGGGTTCATCTCGCCCAGGCCCTTGTAGCGGTTCACCGCGACGCCCCGCTTGCCGGCCGTCACGAAGAACTCCACCACCTGGTCGAGCGTGGTCAGCGTGACCGTCTCGGGATCCTTCGACGACCGCCCCGCCGACTCGCGCGGCTCGGGCGCCGGCTCGGCGGCCAGCTTGGTGGCCGGGTCGATCGCCCCGCCCCCGATCCGCGTGTCGTTGGCCGACGCGGTGGGCAGCCCCGGGTCGTGCTCGTCCACCTCGACGGCGGGCGCCGAAGTGGCGGCCACCACGACCGGCAGCTCGAGCCCCTGGATCTCCTTGTAGCTGCTGGCCAGGGTCCGGTAGTCCACGCCCGTCAGGAAGTCGATGTCCAGCTGGTAGTGCCGCGGGTAGCCGTTCGACCGGTCCTCGACGTGCAGCGACGAGAGGTTGTGCTCCTCGTCGGGCTGCACGGTGACCGTGCGGGTGGCGCTGCTCAGCTCCTCGGCGAGCTGCTGCAGCCCCTCGGCGTCGGCGAAGAACGACTTGTCGTGCGCGTCGCGGTCCATCACCGCCTTGAGCACGTCGAACTGGTAGCCGCGCCGCTCGACCACCTGCAGGTAGCGCCGGAAGGCGATCAGGTCGTGGAGCAGCTTCTCGAGGGCGTCGCCCGCCAGCTCGCGCCCGTCCTTGAGGCGCAGCACGCGGCTCTCGATCGCCCGCCGCATCAGCCAGTGCTCCAGCTCGCGCTCGTCCTTGATGTAGTGCTCGGCCTTCCCGCGCTTGGCCCGGAACAGCGGCGGCTGCGCGATGTAGACGTAGCCGCGCTCGATCAGCTCGGGCAGCTGCCGGTAGAAGAAGGTCAGCAGCAGCGTGCGGATGTGCGACCCGTCCACGTCCGCGTCGGTCATGATGATGATGCGGTGGTACCGGAGCTTCTCGACGTCGAAGTCCTCGGGGCCCACGCCGCACCCGAGCGCCGAGATCATCACCTTGATCTCCTCGCTCGAGAGCATCTTGTCGAAGCGCGCCTTCTCGACGTTGAGGATCTTCCCGCGCAGCGGGAGGATCGCCTGGAACTTCCGGTCGCGCCCCTGCTTGGCCGACCCGCCGGCCGACTCGCCCTCGACGATGTACAGCTCGGAGAGGGCGGGGTCGCGCTCCTGGCAGTCGGCCAGCTTGCCCGGGAGGCTGCTGTTCTCGAGCGCCCCCTTGCGCCGCACCAGGTCGCGCGCCTTGCGCGCCGCCTCGCGCGCCCGCGCCGCGTCCACCGACTTCATCACGATGCGCCGCGCGACCGCCGGGTTCTCCTCGAGGAACGCCCCCAGCTTGTCGTTGACGATCGCCTCGACGATCCCCTTGACCTCGGTGTTCCCCAGCTTCGTCTTGGTCTGCCCCTCGAACTGCGGCCGCGGGATCTTCACGCTGATGACCGCCGTCAGCCCCTCGCGGATGTCGTCGCCGCCGATGCTCTCCTTGAGGTCCTTCGTCAGGTTGTTCTTGGCGGCGTACGCGTTCACCGTGCGGGTGAGCGCCGCGCGGAACCCCGAGAGGTGGGTGCCCCCCTCGTGCGTGTTGATGTTGTTGGCGAAGGTGTAGATCGTCTCGGTGTAGCCGTCGTTCCACTGGAGCGCGATCTCGGCGTCGATCCCGTCGCGCTCGCCCCGCATGTAGATCGGCTTGTCGGTGACCCCCGACTTGTTCTTGTTCAGGTGCGTCACGAACTCGCGGATGCCGCCGTCGTACTGGAAGCGGTGCCCCTTGCCGTCGGTCCTGTCGTCCTCGAGCGTGATGGCCACGCCCGGGTTGAGGAACGCCAGCTCGCGCAGCCGCTGGGCGAGCGTGTCGAAGCTGAACTCGATGGTTTCGAAGACGCCGCGGTCGGGCAGGAAGCGGATCTTGGTGCCGCGCTTCTTCGTCTTGCCGGTGATCTCCAGGTCGGCCTGGGGCTGGCCGCGCTCGTACACCTGGTGGTACACGAGGCCGTTGCGCCAGATCTCGAGGTCGAGCGTCTCGGAGAGCGCGTTGACCACCGACACGCCCACGCCGTGCAGGCCGCCCGACACCTTGTAGCTGTTGTTGTCGAACTTGCCCCCGGCGTGGAGCACCGTCATCACGACCTCGGCCGCCGACCGCCCGCTCTCGTGCATGTCGACGGGGATGCCGCGGCCGTTGTCGACGACCGTCACCGAGTTGTCGAGGTGAATCGTGACGTTGATCGTGTCGCAGAAGCCGGCCAGCGCCTCGTCTATCGAGTTGTCGACGACCTCGTACACGAGGTGGTGAAGCCCCAGCGGCCCCGTCGAGCCGATGTACATGGCGGGGCGCTTGCGGACCGCCTCGAGGCCCTCGAGCACCTTGATCTTGTCGGCGCCGTACTCGTCCACGCCGAGATCGTGCAGCTGCTCCTCGTCTGGTGCGCCCGAACCGTTCGACGGCGCGACTTCAGGTGTCCCGGCGCTGTTCTCTGTTGCCTGCGGCGAGACCGTTTCCTCGAACCCGTGACCGCTTGCGTTGGTATCTGACATGAATCCTTGACAGCTCTTTGCTGCTAGAAGCGCATCGGCATCAGCACGTAGGTGTACTGGAAGCCCTCCTGCCCCACCGGCTTCATCACGGCTTGGCTGACCTCGTCCTTCAGCTCGAGCGCCACCCGGTCGGTCTCGACCACCTCGAGGAACTGCTGGACGTACTGGCCGTTGAAGCCGATCGACAGCGCCTCGCCCGCGTAGTCGTCCACGCCGAGGATCTCCTTCGCCTCGCCGTACTCGGGGCTCTGGGACGAGACCTCGACCTTTCCCGGCTCGATGGCCAGCTTGACTGCGCGCGACCGCTCGGGCGACAGCTGCCCGACGCGCTTGAGCGCCGCGGCCAGCCGCTCGCGCTCGAACTCGATCACCTTGTCGTTGCCCTTGGGGACC
>DAOPQX010000127.1:0-8872 GCA_035348395.1 Vicinamibacterales bacterium
CGGTGGGAGCAGGTGGTGGCGATGTTCCCGTACACCACCCTGCTGTTCCCGCCGGGATCGAAGTACAGCTACTCCAACCCCGGCGTGATCTTCCTCGGGCGCACCATCGAGGCGCTCTCGGGCGACGACTACGAGATGTACGTCACCAAGAACATCCTGGCGCCGCTCGGGATGTCGCACACCTTCTTCGACCGCGCCCCGTACCACCTGCTGCCCAGGCGATCCCACAGCTACTACCGCAATGACGAGGGTCTCCAGGAGGGACGGTTCGACTTCGACACCGGGATCACGGTCTCGAACGGCGGCCTGAACGCTCCCCTCGGCGACATGGCGAAGTACCTGGCCTTCCTGATGGGCGGCCCGGGGCAGCCGGAGGCGCACGAGGGCGTGCTGGCCCGCGCGTCGCTCGAGGAGATGTTCCGGCCGGTGGCCCGTGCGTCGGACGGCGAGGGAGGGACGGGCCAGGAGGTCCAGATCGGCCTTTCGTTCTTCCTCGAGCGCCACCAGGGCCTCGACCTGGTGGCCCACAGCGGCAGCCAGGGCGGCTTCCTCTCCCACTTCTACCTGCACCTGCCGACCCGCACGGGGTTCGTCGTGGCCTACAACACGGAAGTGACGACGAAGAAGGGCGCAAACCCGGAGGTGACGCGGCAGGTGGACGCGGAGCTGAGGGACGAAATCCTGAAGAGAGTCTTCAGCCGGGCACGGTGAACCGTTCCCGCCTCGATCCTCTCCTGGAACGGATGCGGTTTGTCGTCCTTCGACGGGTGGCCGTCAGGGCTGAGTCCGCTCCTTGGCCTCGGGCGAGACGTAGGTTTCTTCCTTCGCGGTCGAGAGGACCACTACCGTCCGCGTCTGCCGCACCCCTTCCTGCGACGCGACGTGGTCGTGCAGCAGGCGCTGGAGAGCGGCGATGTCCTGCACCCTCACCTTCAGCAGGAGCGAGAAGTCGCCGGTCACGTGGTGGCACTCGAGCACCTCGTCGAGGCCGAGCAGCTTCTCGAGGAACGCGGGCTCGAACCGCGGGTGCTCCACGAACACCTCGACGAACGCGGTCACCTCGGCTCCGACGGCCGCGGAGTCGACGACCGCAGTCCAGCGGCGGATGACGCCGGCGGCCTCGAGCTTCTTGAGCCGCTCGTGCACGGCGGCCGTCGACAGGCCGACCTGCCGCGCGATCTCCGACTGGGCGAGCGTCGCGTCGCGCTGGACCAGGTGGAGGATCTGCCGATCGCGCCCGTCCAGCTCGCGTGTGCCGTTGGCCATAGCGTCTGAAATCGTAGCTTACCCGCCACGGATGGGGCAAGAAATGGTTCACTCTATACCCCCTTGAACCGAACAATTGTCGGACTCAGGCAAGCCGTCACGCGGAGGGATGGCCGTGAGCGCGATTGGGATTGCGATTCGGGTGGGATGGGATGGGGATTGGGGATGGGATGGCGATTGGGATTGATATGATCGATCGGCTATGCAGTCCACCCCAAAGTCGCTCCGCCTTCACATCGGGATCTTCGGCCGCCGGAACGTCGGAAAGTCGTCGCTCCTGAACGCGATCACCCGGCAGCAGGTTTCCATCGTGTCGGCGTTTGCCGGCACGACCACCGACCCGGTGGAGAAGCCCATGGAACTGCTGCCGTTCGGCCCGGTCCAGTTCGTCGACACGGCCGGGATCGACGACGAGGGGGCGCTCGGCGAGCTTCGCATGGCGCGCACCCGGGCCGTGCTCGACCGCGTGGACCTGGGGGTCCTGGTGACCGAGGCCGGAGGGTGGGGGGCCTTCGAAGAGTCGCTGCTGGCCGAGCTGGCCACGCGCCGCGTGAAGACGCTGGTGGTCTTCAACAAGGTGGACGAGCGGAAGCCGTCGGCCGACGATCTCGCCAGGGTGGAGGCGGCCGGGCTGCCTCACGTGGCGGTGTCGGCCACCGGTGGCGACGGTCTGCTCGACCTGCGCGAGGCGCTCCTGCGGCTCGCGCCGTCCGAGTTCCTCGAAACCCGGTTCCTGATTGCCGACCTCGTCCCCCCCGGCGAGGTGGCCGTCCTCGTGATCCCGATCGACAAGGAGGCGCCGAAGGGGCGGATCATCCTTCCCCAGGTCATGGCCATCCGCGACCTGCTCGATGGCGGCTCGATGGCGGTGGTGGCGCAGGCGCACGAGCTGCGCCGCGCCCTCGAGGCGTTGACGCGGCCGCCCGCCCTGGTGGTGACCGACTCGCAGGCGTTTGCCGAGGTGGCCGCCGAAGTCCCGCCCGGGGTGCCGATGACCTCCTTCTCGATCCTCATGGCGCGATTCCAGGGCGACCTGGTCGAGCAGGTGCGGGGGACGCTCGCGATCGAGCAGCTGCGCGAGGGCGACCGCATCCTGGTGGCCGAGACCTGCACGCACCACCCGATTGGCGACGACATCGGCCGCGTCAAGATCCCGATGTGGCTGCAGAAGTACGTCGGGGCGTCACTGGCGTTCGAATACGTGCAGGGCCGCGACTTCCCGTCCACAGCCGCGCTGCGCCAGTACCAGCTGATCGTCCACTGCGGCAACTGCACCGGCAACCGGCGGGAGATGGCGTCGCGGATCCTGCGCGCGAGAACGGCCGGCGTGCCAATCACCAACTACGGCTTGACGATTGCCTACTCGCTGGGGATCTTCGAGCGGGCCCTGGTCCCGTTCCCGGCTGCCCTCGAGGCCTACCATGCCGCTGCTGTGTGAAGCGGGCACGCTCGACGTTGCCGGCATCGAGGCCTGGCTGAGGGAGGCCGACGAGGATTGCCTCGCGCGCCTCTGGGAGGCGGCCGACCGGGTTCGCACCGAGCGGGTAGGAGCGGCGGTCCACCTTCGCGGGCTCGTGGAGGTGAGCAACTACTGCGTGCGCAGCTGCGCGTACTGCGGCATCGCGGCCTGCGCCGGCCCGCTCCCGCGGTACCGGCTGTCGCGCGAGGAGATTCTCGCCTGCGCCCGCGAAGCGAGGCGTTTCGGCTTCGGCACCGTCGTCCTCCAGTCGGGCGAGGACCCCGGCCTGACGCGCCGCTTCATCGGCGAGGTGGTCGCCGAAATCCATCGCGACCTGGGGCTCGCGATCACGCTGAGCCTGGGCGAGCGAGACGACGAGGACCTCATGGCGTGGCGGGAGGCGGGTGCGGACCGCTACCTGCTGCGGTTCGAGACCACCGACCCCGCACTCTACGCTGCCATCCACCCCGGCCTGCCGGGCAAGGTGTCGGACCGCATCGCGCAGCTGGTTCGGATGCGCGAGATGGGATACGAGGTTGGCACCGGCGTGATGGTCGGCATCCCGGGGCAGACCTGGGCGACGCTGGCGCGCGACATCGACACGTTCCGGCAGTTCGACATGGACATGATCGGCATCGGGCCCTACCTGCCGGATCCGCGCACGCCGCTGGCCGGGCCGCTCGGCGGGCAGCTGCAGGCGCCGCCGGGCGAGCAGGTCCCGAACGACGAGGTGACGACGCTCAAGACGGTCGCGCTGACACGCCTGGTCTGTCCCGACACCAACATCCCGAGCACGACGGCGCTGTCGATCCTCGACCCGGGCGCGGGACGGCGCAACGGCCTCACGCGCGGTGCCAACGTCGTGATGCCGAACCTGACGCCGCCGCACTACCGGCAGCTGTACCAGATCTACCCGGGAAAGGCCGGCGTCCACGAGTCGGTCGAGACGCTGACCGAGAACGTCTTCCGGCTGATTGCCGCACTCGGGCGGACGGTTGGGGAGGGGCCCGGGGGGCGCGAAAAGAGGGTCGGATAGAAGCGAGACGACGATTTCACCGCAGAGGCGCAGAGCACGCAGAGACGAACCGGGTAATCCAGGCGTCTCCGCGTTGAAAGCTCAGTGCGGCGTGACCTCGAGGATGGTCAGCGTGCCGAAGCGGCCGGCGAGGGTTGCCCGTTGGAGCAAATCTGGCGGCGCCGCCGTCTGCCGCGAGAACCTCACGAGCCAGATCGTCCGTCCCCCGGTCTCCTTCCCTTCCCTCCGCTCTCCGCACTTGCCGCGGTCATCGTTCTCCCCGCGGCCCTCGGCGCTCTGGCCTCCGCGCTTCGCCTCCGCCGTAACCACCCGCCACCCTCCGCCCTGTCCTTCGAGCGGCACGGTCCACACGCCGTAGTACGCCAGCGGCATCCAGTTGTTGGGTGGCTCGATCAGCGCGAGGTCGCCGGGGTGCACGGTGGAGGCAAGGAACGCGGCCGCGCCGCGAACGTCCTGCCCGGCGCGCGTCACCGGCGCGTAGACCTGCTTGCCAACCCCGTAACCGATGGAGGCGGCAATCGCCAGCGCGGCCGTCGTGGCGGCCAGGGAACGGGGCAGTGTGGCCAGTGCGCCGCCGGCTGCCGCGGCGCCGAGCGGAGCGAGTGCCAGCGCGTAGCGCAACTGCACGAGGTGCGCGCCCTCCGCCGCGAAGGCCGACAGGATCGCCGGGCCGAGGGCGACGGGCAGGGCGAAGGCGGCCAGGCCGGCGACGGCGGCGCGCGAGCGAGTCGAGGGGTCACGCCACAGGAGCCACGCGCAGGCGATCGCGAGCGGCGCGACGAGCAGGAGACCGATCGCCAGGTAGTTCGTGAGGAGCGTTCCGGGGATCCAGAACGACTCGAGGTTGCGGCCCACGCGGCCGCGCATGAGGATGGCCCAGACGGCGGCGAACACGAAGGCCGGCGCGGCTGCGAGTGCCGCGCGCAGGGCTGCCGCCCGTTCGCGGCTTCCAAGGAGGAGTTGGCAGGTCGCGGCGCCAAGGGCGATGAAGACCCCCATCACGTGGGTGGCGGCCGCGGCGAGCGAGCCGGCGGCAAGCAGCCAGAGTCCGCGCCGGCGGCGTCCCGCCATCTGTTCGGCCAGGGCGAGTAGCGCCAGCGCGGCCAGGAGGAACAGCAGGATGTAGGAGCGGGCTTGCCGGGCGGCGGCCAGCAGGCTGGGATGGGCGAGCGCCGCCGACGCGGCAAGCAGCGCCGCGTCGCGGCCCCACGCCAGACGGGTGGCTCGCGCGATGACGGCGATGGTGCCGAGCCACAGCACGACGCCTGGCACGCGGAGCGCCGCCTCGCCGGTTCCGGCGAACGCGCTCCAGGGTTTCAGCAGCGCCGAGTAGAGCAGCCCGCCCGAGTCTTCGGCCTGCACGGCGCGCTCCCACAGGTGGAGCCAGCTTCCCGAGACGTTGTACCAGGACGAGGCCTCGTCCAGCCAGAGGGGCGGGGTGCCCAGGCGCCACAGGCCGGCCAGTGCCGCCAGCAGCAGCACGGCACAAAGGCCCAGGCGGTAGTCGCGGGGTGAGAGGTCGGGCACGGGCGAAAGGCGAAGCGTAGGATATCAGAGACAGAAACGGGCCGGCCCCGGCGCGGCGGTCCCCCCCAGGTCCGACCACGCCGAAACCGGCCCTCACGAAACACGATCCGCAGGGCTAAAGCCCTGCGCTACCTGGCGATCGGCACCGCGCCCGAGAGAGGCTCGCTCATCGGGGCGGGCGGCGGTGCGGCGATGTTCAGCGTCACCGTGAACGTGCTGCCGACGCCAGGCTCGCTCTCCACCGTGGCGTCGCCCTGGTACAGCTGCGCCAGCTTCCGGACGATCGACAGCCCGAGCCCCGTGCCCGCGATCGCCCGCGTCTGGTCGTTCCGGATGCGGACGAACTCCTGGAACAGCCGCGACGCGTCCTCCCGCGTCAGCCCGATCCCGGTGTCGGCGACGGCAATGCGAACGAGGCCTCCCTCGACGGGTTCGATGGTCACGTCCACCCGTCCGCCGTCGCGGTTGTACTTCACCGCGTTGCTGACGAGGTTGTTGAAGATGATCTCGATCTCCCCCCGGTCGGCCACCGCCGGCACGCGTTCGGGCGCGTGCAGCTCGAGCGCGATCTCCCTGGCCTCGGCGGCCTGGGCGACGCCGTCGAGCGCGTTCTGCGCGATCTCGCGGAAGTCGACCGGCCCGAACTCGCGGCGCTTCTGGCCCGACTCGATCCGGGTCAGGTCGAGCAGGTCGCTGATCAGCTTGCGCATCCCGTGCGCCCGCACCAGTGCGCGCTGGACGACCTGTTCGATGGTGTCGGGGCTCTGGCCGGCCGTCCCGTCGCGGAGGATCTGGAGGTAGCCCTCGATCGCGGCGAGCGGCGCCTTCAGCTCGTGGCCGAGCACCGAGATGAACTGGAAGCGGACCTGCCGCTTCTCCTCGCGCAGGCGCTGCGCCTGCCGCTGCACCATCAGGTGCTTGACGGCGCGGCGCACGGCGACGCGCAGCTCGTCGGGGGTGAACGGCTTCGGGAGGAAGTCGTGCGCCCCGCGCTTGGTGGCGTCGATCGCGGTCTCGAGGGTGGCGTAGGCCGTGATCATCACCGTCAGCGGGTGCAGGTTCCGCTCGCGCATCTGCGCCAGCACTTCGAGCCCCGAGATGCCGGGCATCTTGAGGTCGAGCAGCAGCAGGTCGGGCGCCGGCTGCGAGGTCATCAGCTCGATGGCCTGCTCGCCCGACTCGGCCGTCTGCACCTCGAAGTGGATCTCGCCGCCGACCTCCTCGTTCAGGTGCACGACGAAGGTGCCGAGCACGCGAGCGACGGCCAGGCGCATCCCCAGCTCGTCGTCGACGACCAGGACGCGGAGCGTCTGCATCATCCCCTCTGCGCGGCGGAGGCGGCCTTGAGCAGCCGCTCGATCTCGCGCTTCAACTGCTCGAAGCGGATTGGCTTGGCCAGCAGGGCGTCGGCCCCGACCCAGCGGCGTTCCTCGGGCGAGGCCGGGTCGAAGACGAGCCCCGTCTCGCTGGTGACCGCCGTCACCATGATGACCGGGAGGCTCGGGAACCGGCGCTTCAGGTGGTGCGAGAGCACGAACCCATCGTCGTGGTGCTCCATCATCAGGTCGAGGATCGCCAGGTCGGGGGTGAACGAGGCGAGCACCTGCTCGGCCTGGGCCCGGCTCGAGGCCGCAGACACCTCGAACCCGGCGTTCTCGAGCTGGATCCGGTGCTGGAACAGGAAATCCTCGTCGTCGTCCACGAGGAGGATTCGGGTGCGTTCTGTGGTCGTCATGCCGCTGACGTACTCCCTTCGGTGCTGCTGGCCGGCTCCTGGCGCCGCCTCGGGAGCACGACGGTGAAGGTCGTGCCCGTGGGCCCCTTGGCCGGGTCCGCGTTCGATGTGACCTTGATGTCGCCCCGGTGCATCTTCACGATGCCGTAGGTGACGGCGAGGCCGAGCCCCGTGCCCTTGCCGCTCTTCTTGGTCGTGAAGAACGGCTCGAACAGCTTGGGGAGGTGCTCGGGCACGATGCCGGTCCCGGTGTCGGTCACGGCGATCGACACGCGCTCGTCGTCGCCGTCGGTCCGGATCGTGAGACGGCCCCCGTCGGGCATCGCGGCGAAGGCGTTGCTGAAGATGTTCACGAGCACCTGGGTCAGCTGGTCCGGGTCGACCTCGATGATCGGGTCGCCGCCGGCGTGCTCGACCTGGATCTCGACGCCGATCGGGTGCGCCACGCCGCGGAGGCCCCGCTGCACGAGCTGGCCGACGTCCACCTGCTCGTGCTCCACCTTGCTCTGGCGGGCGAAGTCGAGCAGCCCCGCCACGATCTTCTTGCAGCGGTTCGCCTGCTCGACCACCATCGCGAGGTCGCCCTCGTACTCCGCCTTCCCGGCGAGCTGCTCCATCAGGAAGTGCGAGTACATGATGACCACGCCGAGGGGGTTGTTGACCTCGTGGGCGATCCCCGCCGCCAGCTGCCCCATGCTGGCCAGCTTCTCCGAGCGGACGAGCGCCACCTGGGCGTCGGCCAGTTCCTCGTTCGACTCGGCCAGCTCGCGCACCGTCTCGCGAAGGTGCTCGACGCTGTGCGGCAGGCACATCTCCGGCTCGGCCAGGCCGTTGTAGATGGCGGCCGCCGTCTCGCGGCAGCTCGGGTACCCGCACGCGCCGCAGTTCAGCTCGTCGTGCGGGTCGGTCTTGCCCATCTCGGCCAGGATGCGCGTCAGCTCCTCGGGCGAGGGGACCGGCATCCGCGTGTCGTCCCGGCGGTATTTCCGGGAGAGGTCGATCGTCGCATGGTCCGCGATGCGCTGCTCCCAGGCCGCCTTGTCGCTCTGCGCAATCCGCTGGCGGACGTACTGGCTGACGCGGGCGCGGCGGCCGAAGTGCGGGAGGTCCGAGCTCATGCCCGGGCCCATCGTGCACCCCTTGCAGAAGAGGACCTCGAGCAGCCGCGTGTCCATCAGGCCGCTCTCGGCCTCCCTGATCGCCTGGGCGAACTCCTCGGGGCCCTCGGCCACCATCACGTGCCCGGTCACCAGGTCTTCCTGGATGCGTGCGACCTGCAGGATGCCGCCGCTGATCGGGAACAGGCCGCCGCCGCGGCTGTGCGGCGGGTCGAACTCCGAGGGGGGCACGGTGCGCGGGTCGAGGCGCCGGGCCGCGACCATCGCACGCAGCTCGGCGAAGGTCAGGGCCTCGTCCACCTCGCCGTCCAGCTCGGGGAGTGCCGCCTCGCGCTTCTTGGCGATGCACGGACCGACGAAGACGATCCGGATGCTGTCGCCGTGGCGGCGGCGGAGCAGCCGCGCGGTGGCGATCATCGGCGACACGATGGGGGCGAGCGAGTCGGTCAGGTCGGGGTAGTACTTCTCGATGTACCCGACCACCGCCGGGCAGGTGGTGGCCACCCAGAGCTTGTCGGTGTCGGCTGCCACCAGCTTGTTGTACTCGAGAGCGACCAGCTCGGCGCCGAACGCCACCTCGTGGACCGACGCGAAGCCGAGCGCCCGCAGCGTGCCGACCACCGACGAGTAGGGGAGGTCGATGAACTCCGCCGGGAAGCTCGGGGCGATGATGGCGGCCACCGGCACCGTGTCGGCCAGCAGCTCCTCCACGTTCTCGATCGCCGATCGCA
>DAOPQX010000128.1:0-8836 GCA_035348395.1 Vicinamibacterales bacterium
GGCCGCGATCCTGTCCGATGTCGAGAAAATGGAGGCGATGATCGCCTCGGTGCTCACCCGCACGGATTCGCGCTTCACCGGCGCGAACACGTTCTCTCCCCCGGCCAGGGTCACGACGTCGTGCAGGAACCCGATCCCGCCGCTCGCGTCGATTGCCCGCAGCGTGCCCGGTTCGTGCCCGAAGACAATCAGGGTACGCGGTTGCGTGCGCTTGGCCGCGTGCGCGCGGATCTCGGCGAGACCCTGCTCGAACGCCGCCGCCGCTTCCTCAGCTTCCGCCGCTCGCCCGACCAGCGCGCCAATCTCTCGCATGTTCCTCGGCACATCGTCCAGGCCGCCGGTGGCGTGGGCGAACACCTGGATGCCCGCCCGCTCCATCTGCTTCCGCAGGTCCTCCTGCGATACGTGCAGCACGAGGACGCCCGGCCTGAGGCGGAGGATGCGCTCGACGTCGGGATCGAGCAGCGCGCCGAGCCTTGGCAGCCGTCGAACCTCGGGCGGCCAGTTGTCGAAGCTGCCGACGCCGACGACCTGCGGCCCCGCGCCGACGGCGAAGAGCATCTCGGTCACCGCCGGCACGAGCGACACGACCGTCGGTCCACCTGTCGCAGCCGCCTGCGATGCCGTCCTGGAGTTGGTGGGATCTCCCGGTGTCTGCTCGCAGCTCGCGAGCGCCGTGAGCCCCACTGCGACGGCCGCTATCGTCGCCACGGCCCGGAACACTTGTTCCCGAACCGTCCGTCGTCTTCGCGTCTCCGCGTCTCTGCGTTGAACGTGTGCCATGGGTTCGGCGCCCGCTCCTACCTCCGCCTCAGCAGCAGCCACAGGAAGAACGGTCCGCCGATGAGCGCCGTGAGGATGCCGACCGGCAGTTCCATGGGCGCCATCACCGTGCGCGACGCGGTGTCGCACGCGATCAGGAACGCTGCCCCGAAGAGCGTGGCCGCCGGCAGAACGATCCGGTGGTCCGACCCCACCAGCAGGCGCACCAGGTGCGGCACGATGATCCCGATGAACCCCACCGGGCCGCCGAGCGAGACTGCGGCGCCGGTGGCGAGCGAGGCGCTGAAGAAGGAGAGCCGCTGCGTCCGCAGGACGTCCACCCCTCGCGCCGCGGCGGCGTCGGCCCCGAGCGTGAGCAGGTTCAGCGCACGCGGCAACACCGCGAACGCCGCGAAGGCGACCAGCATGAATGGCAGCGCGGCCAGGATCGGCGTGTAGCTCCCCACGTCGAGGTCGCCCATCAGCCACCGCACCGTCCGGAACGTCTGCGAGAAGTCGGCCAGGTACTGGATGAAGAGGATCACGGACGAGAAGAAGGCGTTCAGGGTGATCCCGGCGAGCAGCAGCACCGTGGTGGACAGGCCCTGCCGCCGGACCGTGGCCAGCGCGTAGACGATGGCGACTGCCCCGAGGGCGCCGGCAAAGCTGGCGATCGGCACCGACGAGACGCCGGCGAAGGCCAGGCCCACCGGGAAGATGATCGCGAGCATGGCGCCGAGCGCGGCGCCGGCTGAGACCCCCAGGGTGAACGGGGTCGCGAGCGGGTTCCGCAGCAGCGCCTGGAACACCACCCCCGCGGCGGCGAGCGAGGAGCCGACCAGGGCTGCCGCGAGCGTCCGGGGCAGGCGCGCGACGAAGAAGATCTGCGCGTCGGGGTTGTCGGCGAAGGGGACGCTCCCGTCGAAGACGCGGCGCAGCGAGAGGGGCGTGGAGCCGATCAGCGGGGCGAGCAGGCACGCGGCCCCCGCCAGCGCCCCGAAGGTCAGCACGGTGAAGGCCAGGCGCCGCCGCATCGGCATCAGCTCGCCCCGACCTGCGCCAGCGGGACGACCGTCAGGTGCCCGGCGCGCTCGTTGAAGGAGACGTCGGCGTCCACGCCGTACACGCCGCGGATGTGCTCGCGGGTCAGGACCTCGGAGGTCGGCCCGGCGGCGGCCACGCGGCCCTGCCGCAGCAGCACCAGGCCGGTGCACAGGCTGGCGGCGAAGTTCAGGTCGTGCGTCGCGACGGCGAGCGTCACCTGCCGGCGCCCGTTCAGCCGCCGGAGCAGCGCCCCGATCTCGATCTGCGAGCCGGGATCGAGCGACGCGGTCGGCTCGTCGAGCAGCATCACCGGCGCCGCCTGCGCGAGCGCGGCGGCGATGATGACGCGCTGCTTCTCGCCGCCGCTCAAGGTGGGGAACATGCGGCCGGCGAGGTGGGCCGTCCCCGTTTCGTCGAGCGCCTGGCGGGCGAGCCGGGCGTCCTCGTCGCCCTCCAACTGGAAGGCGCCGAGGTGGGGAAAGCGGCCCATCAGCACAACCTCGAGCACGGTGAAGTCGAAGGCCAGCCGCGTCTCCTGAGGCACCACCGCAATCTCGCGGGCCACCTCGCGGCGCGACCGCGAGGCCAGCGGCCGGCCGTTCAGCAGCACGCGCCCCGACGCCGGCTTGATCAGCCCCGCCATCAGCCGCAGCAGCGTCGTCTTGCCCGAGCCGTTGGGCCCGAGGATGCCGACGATGCCGCCCCGGGGGATTTCCATCGAGACGTGGCGCACCCCGCCCGGCGTCTGCTGGCCCGGGCCGGGCGGGTGCTCGTAGGTGAGGTCATCGGCCAGCAGCAAGGCGTACCCCGATCGTCGCGGTGCGGCCGAGCGCGGGGAAGCCGAAGCTTTCCTCGTACCGCCGGTCGAGCAGGTTGCCGCCCCTCACGAGCACGGTGAGGCGGCGGTGCAGGCGGAAGGAGGCCCCCGCGTCCACGACCGCGTAGCCTTCGTTCCAGAACAGGCCGCCGTAGCTGCCCCACGAGGGCTCGACGTCCAGAACGCGTCCGCGGGCGCCGATGCGCGCGAACGAGGTCAGCGGCCCGCGCGCGAAGAGCAGGTCGAGCGATCCCTCGTCGCGGGGACGGCGCAGCAGCCGGTCGCCCGGCTCGAAGGGGGGCGGCGCGAAGCCCAGGCGATCGACCGCCAGGATTGCGGTGGACAACCGCGTGTAGGCTGCGCGCACCTCGAGGCCCCAGCCCGTGCGCGCGGCAAAGGACGCCTCGAGCCCCCGTGCGCGCGCGTTCGAGATGTTGTCGGTGCGGTACCGGCTCGCGTTGCGCAGCACCGGCCCGACCGAGACGATCAGGTCGTCGTATCGGTTGTAGAAGGCGGTGAGCCCGGCGACGAGGCGGTCGCCCGCCCACGCCTGCTCGATGCCCAGCTCGACGCTCCGCGCCCGCTCGGGTCTCAACGCGGGGTTGTCGGTGAACGCGATCTCGAGCGCGTCCGGGGCGCGCATCCCGGTGCCCGCGGCGGCCCGCACTCGCGACCAGGAGAGAGGCGATCCGGTGCGGCCCGGCAGCGACCAGGCGATGGCGACCCGGGGGTTGACCGCCGTGTCGGTGCGGGCGTCGAAGGCCGGCCGCGGCGAGAGCGGGTCGGAGTAGGCCGGCATGGCGGCGCGGCGGACGCCCTCGGCCCTGATCCCCGCCGTCAGGGAGAGGCTGGCGTGCGGCTGCAGGCGTCCTTCGGCAAAGGCGGCGATGTTCCGCCGCTCGATCGGCAGCAGCGCCTCGCCGTCGCCCGCGATGAAGGAGCTGGTGGCCCGCTCGCCCTGCCAGGTCCCTCCCACGGTGATCGCAGCCGCCTCCGACAGGTCGACGTTGACGGCAAGCTGCGCCTGGGAACGCCTCGTGCGCGAGGCCGACAGCCCGTACGAGCTCGTGAAGTCGTTGCGCATCTCGAGGTGGCTGGCATCGGCCGAGAGCGTCGCGCGCCCGCCGTCGCCCCCGAGCACCTGGCGCCAGCGCGCGCCCGCCAGCCGGGTGTCGGTCTCGCCCCGCGAGAGCAGGTCAACCGTGGTGTACGCGCCGATGGGGTTGGAACCGAAGGGGCCGGGATAGCCGCGCTCGTGCGACGTCCACCTCGCCGTGACCCGCAGGTCGGACGAGGGCGTCGCTCGCCAGCCAAGCGAACCGCCGGCCTCGAGCAGGAGGAAGTCGTCGTTGCCGACGCGTTCGCCGGTGGCCGGCGCGATGCCCGTGTAGCCGTCGCTCGACGTCCGGCCCGCCGACCCGCCCCAGCTCCACGCCCCGCGCGAGCCCGAGGCCGAGAGCGACGCGCGCGACGTGGCGAGGCTGCCGTGCTCGACGGCAACGCTGGCCCGCGGCGCGCCGCCGCGGCGCGTCACCACCTGCACCGTCCCGCCGATCGCGTCGCTGCCGAACAGCGCGCTCTCGGGACCGCGGACCACCTCGACCCGCTCGACGTCGGCCGCCGCGAGCGTGGAGAAGTCGAAGCCGCCGCCGAACGCGTTCACCTTGATCCCGTCCACCAGCACCAGCGTGAAGTCGGAGTCGCCGCCGCGCGGGAAGACCGACGTCACGCTTCCCCGGCCGCCGTTGCGCGCGACCGAGAGCCCCTGCACCCCGCGCAGCGCGTCGGCGATCGACTCCGCCTGGCGCGCCTCCATCTCCTCGCGCGAGATCACCGTCACGGGGGTGGCTGCTCGCGACAGCGGCAGCTCGACCTGGGCAGCCGACACGACCACCGACTCGGAGATCGCGGTCAACCGCAGCGTCAGCCGCAGCTCGGTCACCCGGTCCGCCCCGACCTCGACCGCCACCGGGCCGGCCGCAAGCCCCGGCGAGGCGGCGCGCAGTTCGTACCGCCCTGGCCTGACGCCGGTGAAAGTGAACCGCCCCGACTCGTCGGCCTCGGTCGAGGCGGCCAGGCCGACCGGCGTCGCCAGCACGATGCCCGCATGCGGCACGACGTCGCCGGCAGGGTCGAGCGCGACGCCCCTTACGGCGCCAACCTCCCCATTCTGGGTACGTGGGTCGCCACGATCCTGTTCGGCCGGGCTCTGGGTCAGAACAGGGGCCGGCCACAGGCCAGCGAGACAGACGACGAAAACGAGCGTGAGGAATGGGAAACGCAGTGCAGCCATGGGCCGGTCCTTCGGCGTCTCACGCGCCGATCCCCGTGCGGTCCCGCCTGGGAGGCGGGCGCACCGGGTCAAGGGACGTGCCGGGCGGCCAGGTTTCCTGACTCGCGGATCACCGCGGCGCTGCTGCCTTCCCATGCCTCGTGAGGCAACCCTCCAGGGTTGCCGGCTCGGCACAGTGGCTGGGTCTCTTCGTGAGGCGGCCCATCAGGCCTGCCAGTCGATCGACCCCGTGCGGCGCTCGCTCCCCGCCTACAGTGGCGTGACCGTGTGGGCTTTCCACCCACTTCGCTTGGTCGCCGGCGAAGCGTCGGTTCGGGCAGAAGTATAGCATGTGGCATAATGGAGACTCATCTGGTCCGCATTAGTGTGACGAGGGGCAGCCCTTCGGTTGCCCCGCAATCAGGAGGACGACCTTGGCCCACGAGCTGCCCCCGCTCCCCTATGCCTACGACGCCCTGGAGCCGCACGTCGACGAGCAGACGATGCGGATCCACCACGACAAGCATCACGGCACGTACGTCACGAACCTCAACGCCGCCCTCGAGCCGCACGCCGACCTGCAGAAGCTCACGGCCGAGGAGCTGCTGCAGCAGATCGCGAAGGTGCCCGAGGCGATCCGCACCGCCGTTCGCAACAACGGCGGCGGCCACGTCAACCA
Source organism: Vicinamibacterales bacterium (assembly GCA_035348395.1). GTDB lineage: Bacteria > Acidobacteriota > Vicinamibacteria > Vicinamibacterales > Fen-181 > JARKSS01. The sequence continues at coordinate 5,575 of DAOPQX010000128.1, forward strand.
CACGATGTTCTGGGAGATCATGAAGCCGGGCGGCGGCGCCTTTTCGGGACGAATCGCCGACGCCGTCAAGGGGACCTTCGGCAGCTTCGACGCCTTCCGCGACCAGTTCAACAAGGCGGCGCTCGGGCGCTTCGGCAGCGGCTGGGCCTGGCTCGTGCAGGGGGCCGACGGCAAGCTGTCGATCGAGAGCACGGCCAACCAGGACAGCCCCCTGATCGAGGGCAAGTGGCCGGTCTTCGGCCTCGACGTCTGGGAGCACGCCTACTACCTGAAATACCAGAACCGCCGGGCCGACTACGTGAACGCCTGGTGGAACGTGGTGAACTGGGAAGTGATCAGCGGGCGGCTGAAGTAGGGGCGACCCTTGTGGTCGCCCTGTCTGTTTGCGGCCGACGGCGGCCGCGAGGGCCGCCCCTACAGCGCCGTGACCTGTTCGAGGATCTGCTCGTGGGTGGGGAACTCGAACTGCGACGAGGCGACGAAGTGGTAGCGGATGGTTCCGGCGGCGTCGATCAGGAACAACGCGGGCCGGGCGATGTTCCACGCGTCGAGGCCCACGCGGTGCCACACCCCGTAGGCTTTCACCGTGTCGCGCGAGTCGTCTATCAGGATCGTGAACGGCAGGTTGCGGTCGGCGTGGTAGCGGCGAACCTTCTCGGAGCGCTGCGCGACGATGGCCGCCACCTGCACCCCGTGGCGCAGGTACTCCTCGGCGTTGTGGGCCAGTTCACCGAACTGGCGTCTGCAGTTGGGTCACCAGGTGCCCCGGTGAAAGGCGAGCAACAGCGGCCCCTGCGCGAGGAACTCGCCGAGCGACCTCGGCATCCCCTCGTGCGTCGGCAGCGTGAACTCCGGCGCCTTCGCCCCCAGCTCCAGCAGTGATTCCCTCATCTCGTCGATCCTGACCGTGAGACCTCGTGCTCCAGGACTTGACTTCGGACTTCGGGACTTCGTGGACTAGTCAGAAGAGCTTCACCTCCACCACCTCCCCCTTCTCGACGATGTCCGTCTGCGCCGGGATTTCGATGTAGCCGTCGGCCAGCGACATACTCGTGATGTCGCCTGAAGCCTTGAAGGCCGGCATCGCCACGCCGTCCACGATCCGCACCGTGTAGAACTGGTGCCGCCCCGTCGTCGAGACGACCCTCTGGCCGAGCGGGAGGTGCAGCGTGCGGGTGGCAGCCTCCGGCAGGCGTGCGAGGCGGCGGAGGAGCGGCACCAGCAGCATGTAGCCGTTCGACAGGCACGAGGTGGGGTAGCCCGGCATGCCGAGCACGGGCGTGCCGCCGATGACGCCGAACAGCGTCGGCTTTCCCGGCTTGACCGCGATGCCGTGGAACGTCACCTCGCCCCGGCTGGCGATCAGGTCGAGCACCAGGTCGCGCTCGCCGACCGAACTTCCGCCGGAGAACACGACCAGGTCGGTGTCGAGGCACTCGTCGAGCGCGCGCGAGAGGTCGTCGAGGCGGTCGGCGGAAGTGGCGCGCGGCACGGGGATCCCGCCGTGCTCGGAGACGATGGCCGAGAGGGTGAAGCGGTTGATGTCGTAGATGTGGCCGGGCGGGAGCGGCCGCCCGGGCTCGACGATTTCGTTCCCGGTCGAGAGCAGGGCGACGCGCGGCCGCCCGAAGACCGCGACCTCGGCGACGCCGAGGGCGGCAATCGCGCCGATCCGGCTCGAGGTGAGGAAGTCGCCCGCGCCGAGGACCTCCTGCCCGGCCCGGATATCGGCCCCCTGGCGGCCGACGTTCTGCCCGGGGTACACCGGGCTGAAGATGTGGACGGTCCCGTCCTCCGCCCGCTCGGTTTCCTCGACCATCACCACCGCGTCCGCGCCGCCGGGCATCGGGGCGCCGGTGGCGATCTGCACGCACTCGCCGCGCGACACCGTCCGGGTGGGCATCTCGCCGGTGTGGACCGTCTCGATCACGCGCGCCGTCTTCGGATCGAACTGGCCGGCGCCGAAGGTGTCGGCAGCCACCACGGCGAAGCCGTCCATGGCGGCGCGGGCGAAGGGGGGGACGTCCTGCGCGGCGACGATGGCGCGGGCGAGGACGCGCTGGTGCGCCTGCTCGAGCGGCACGGTTTCGACCCGCTCGATTGGCCTGGCGGCGCCAGCCATCAGGGCGCGCGCCTCGTCGAGCGGGATCGTCTCCCGTATCGGACGCATCACGCCTCTCAACGCGACGCTTCCCTCACCAGGTGCCCCAGTTCCGGCAGGATCAGGCGCGTCATGGCGAGGCGGACGGCGTGTTCGGAGCCGGGCAGCGAGATGATCACCTTGTTCCTCGCAAGGCCGGCGCAGGCGCGGCTGAGCATCGCGGCCGACCCGATCTCGTCGTAGCTCAGCATCCGGAACAGCTCGCCGAACCCGTCGAGCCGCTTCTCGAGCAGCGAGTCGATGGCCTCGAAGGTGGTGTCGCGCGAGGTGATGCCGGTGCCGCCCGTGGTGATGATCACCTGGACGGCCGGGTTCTCGAGCTCGGCGAGGATCGCGGCGCGCACCTGGTCGGGCTCGTCGCGCAGCAGCTTGCGCCCCACGACCTGGTGTCCCCCGGCGAACAGCAGGTCGAAGATCGCCCGGCCGCTCGTGTCGGTGGCCTCGGTGCGGGTGTCGCTGATCGTGAGGATGTAGCAGTTGGCCACGGCGGGCGACTGCGCCTTGTGCTCGAGGTGTCCCATGGGGGGATCTTACTAGGGGCTAGGGGCCAGGGGCCAGGCGCTGGCAGGCGAGGACGCCTTCGGACAGGCGAGGACGGACGCCGTTCGGACAGGCGAGGACGGACGCCGTTCGGACAGGCGAGGACGCCTGTCCTACTGGCCGAGGTGTGCGTTGATCGCGCCTTGGCCTGCGTCGCGGAAAGCGCGGGAGACGCCGCCGACCCCGAGCTTCACGCCGCCGAAGATGCGCGAGACGAGGAGGGCCCCCTCCAGGTCGTGCTTGCGCAGCAGCTCCAGCAGCACGCGCCCCGGGTGCCCCACCTCGCCGTCGTCTTTCGACTGCTCGACGACGGTGCCGGAGGGATCGGCGAGGCGCAGCGCCCAGCAGTGGTGGTTGGCCTTGCGGTAGTCGCGGCGGCGCGCCTTGAGCAGCGTCTCCATCTCGGCGGCCGACGACAGCGGCGTCAGCAGCGCGTGGAACTTAGAGCGCTCGACGGTCAAAGAGAAGGTGGAGGGTGACAGCACGGGACGGCTCATGGCTCAAGGCTCATGGCTCAGGGCAGAAACACGGCTCACGGCTTGCCGCGCCGAAGCCGCGAAC
>DAOPQX010000129.1:0-8813 GCA_035348395.1 Vicinamibacterales bacterium
AGGATCTCGGTGCCGCCCAGGTCGGCATCCATCCGGTCCACGTGCGCGGCGGCCGCCTCGAGCGTCGCCTGGTTGTATTCCACGCTCTCGGGGAAGAGGGCCTCGAAGGTGGAGCCAAAGCCGACGATGTTGAAGCAGTCGCCGGGGCGCAGGCTGCGAAGGCAGAGCTGGAGCGCCGCGCGAACCTGCTCGATCGACGAGCCGCCCATCGACCCGGACCGATCGACGAGGAACACGACCTCCGCGGGGGCGGGGGCCGATTCGAGGCGCGGCACGAACGACACCGCGGCCGTCACCAGCCCGTCGTCGTTCTTCTCCACGAGCACCTGCGGCCGGCCGCCCTCTTGCGGCGTGACCAGCAAAACGAAGTCGCGATCCATCGCGGCGTGCTCGTGCGAGAGCGTGACGCGGGCGCGCGCGCCGTCCATCTCGACACGCGCCGGGTGCGACGGTGACTCGACGCTGCGGATGGGGGAGGCGAGCGACACGTCCACGTCGAGCGTGAGGCCGTACGGGACGCCGGACGCGATCGGCGGGCTCACGCGGTCGGCCGGTGTCGGGCTGACGCCGCGGCGGTCCTCGTCGGGCGAGTACCGCGGCGCGACAGCGGTGGGCAGCGTGAACCGGATGGCCTCCCCCTCGGCGGCCAGCTCGGCCACCCACGTCAGCTCGACGACCACCTCCTGCCCCGGCAGGATGTTGCCGACCGACAGGGTGAAGACGTTCGGCCGCTCCTCGTCCAGCAGCACCGCGCCGTGCCCCGCCTCCATCGCGTCGTCGTACCGATCGAAGGCCTTGTCGCGCCGATCGACCTCGCCCTCGATGCGACGGTCGCCCACCTGGACCGCCAGGCCGCACACCGCTGCAGCCTCGGGTAGCGGGAAAACGTACACCGCCTCGATGGGAACCTTCTCGGCGTTGCGGAAGCGCTGAGTGGTCGTGACGCGGCTCGCGTGACCCAGGATCTCGCCGTGGACCTTCACCCCCTCGAGGGGGACGGGATGCGGCTCGCGCTCCGACGCGATGCTCCAGTACAAGCCTGCCGGCTTCTCGACCGTCCGGGCGGTGGCCTTCATTCCCCTTCGCCTCCCTTGTCGACGATGTCTCCGAGGGCTCTGGCGAGCCTGGCGAGTTGATGCGCGGTGAGCGGGCGCCTGCCGGCTGCGACGTGCAGCTCGTAGCCGGCAACCAGCGGCTGGCGGAACCAGGCGGTCCCGGGGGCCTCCGGCGTCGCGGCGGCCTCCCATGCCTGCCCCTGCGCGGGTTCGCCGGCGTCGCGCCTCTCGAGGGAGAGTGGCGCCTGCGGTGCGCGCTTGCCGGCGCGGCGGCCGCTGCCCGAAAGCCGCGTGCGGACCTCCTCGAGCGGAACCCCCTGCTCCTGCCACCCCTTGATCTGCAGCAGGCGGGCGAGGTGTGCGTCGGTGTAGCGGGCCCCGCGCCCGAGGCCTTCGGGGGCCGGCAGCAGCCCGCGCTGAACGTAGAACCTTACCGTCCGCCGCGAAACGCCCGCCGCCACTGCCAGCTCGCCGATCGAGTAGGTCGTCCCGACGCTCACGGATGTAATATAACACTTACTGTCGTATTAAGTGTCAAGTTTCTTGTCGAGGAATGGCGGGCAGGCAATTGCCGGCGCCGCCGCCTATCCTCGCCCGGCTGGACGAGTGCGAGCGGTGGCCGCAAAACGTGGCCGGCCCAGGGGAATCGTCAGGCTCGCTCGTCCAGCTCGTGCCAGCGGGCGTACGCCCCGTCCAGCTCGCGCTCGAGCGACTCCAGGCGTGCGACGGCCTCCGACATGGCAGCGCCGCCCTCCTTGTAGAACTCGGGGCCTGCGACGCGCGCCTGCAGCTCGCGCTGCTCGGCCTCGAGCGCCTCGATCCGGGCGGGCAGGCCCTCGAGCTCTCGACGCTCGTTGAACGAGAGCTTCTTCGGCTTGGCGGGCGTGGAGACGACGGGGCTTCCCTTCCTCGACGCCTTGTCGCTGCTGCCCTTCCCGGCCGGCGAGCGCGTATGTGCTGCGGCCGCTGCCGCTGCCGCGGCCGCCGCTGCCGCCTCGCGCTGGCGCACCCAGTCGTGGTAGCCGCCTACATATTCCTGCACGCGCCCGCCGCCCTCGAAGACGTAGGTGCTCGTCACCACGTTGTCGAGGAATACGCGGTCGTGGCTCACGAGCAGCAGCGTGCCCGGCCACTCGGCCAGCTCGCTCTCTACCAGCTCCAGCGTCTCGATGTCGAGATCGTTGGTCGGCTCGTCCATCACGAGGACCGACGCCGGGCGCGTGAACAGCCGGGCGAGCAGCAGGCGGTTGCGCTCGCCGCCCGAGAGCGTCTTCACCAGCGAGGCCGCGCGCTCGGGCGGAAACAGGAAGTCGCGAAGGAAGGCGTTCACGTGCCGCGTGCGCCCGTTGACCGTCACCGTGTCGTTGCCTTCGCCGATTGTCTCGAAGACGGTGCGCTCGGGGTCGAGCTGCTCGCGCTGCTGGTCGTAGTACGCGATCTGCACGTTGGCGCCGCGGCGGATCTCACCCTCGTCTGGTTCGACCTCTCCAAGCAGCATCCGCAACAGCGTCGTCTTGCCGATCCCGTTCGGCCCGATGAGGCCGATGCGATCACCGCGCATCACGCGCGCCGAGAAGCCGCTGACGATCGGGCGTCCCTCGTACGACTTGCTCACGCGCTCGATCTCGAACACCACCTTGCCTGGCAGATCGGTGGCCGCGTCCGAGACCACGCCCTGCAAACGCACGCTGCCGGGCAGTTCGCGGCGCGCGGCCCGCTCGGCGCGCATCGTTTCGAGCGCCCGCACCCGCCCCTCGTTCCTGGTCCGCCGCGCCTTGATCCCCTGGCGCAGCCAGGCCTCCTCCTCGGCCAGCTTCCTGTCGAAACGCGCCTGCCCGGCCGCCTCGGCGGCGAGCGCTTCCTCCTTCCGCCGCAGGTACGTCGCGTAGTCGCCGGGCCAGGACGTCAGCTGCCCGCGGTCGATCTCGACGATGCGGGTCGCCAGGCGCTTGAGGAAGGCGCGATCATGCGTCACGAAGACGACGGAGCCGGCGTAGCCGGCGAGGAACGCCTCGAGCCAGTCGATCGTGTCGATGTCGAGATGGTTGGTGGGCTCGTCGAGCAGCAGCAGATCGGGCTGCCCGACCAGCGCGCGCGCCAGCAGCACGCGGCGCCGCCACCCGCCCGAGAGGGTGTCGACCACCGCGCTGCCGTCCAGCTCGAGCCGGGACAAGACGAGGTCCACCTGGTGCTCGCGCACCCAGTCCTCGTCCTCGGTGCTGTGGCGCGTGTGCCCCTCGGCCACGACGTCGAAGACGGGGCGGGTGTCGGAGAGGGGGACGTCCTGCTCGAGGCGGGCGACGCGCAGGGCGGGCTCCCGCCAGAGGGTGCCGGAGTCTGGCGGCACTTCGCCGCCGAGAATCTTCAGCAGCGTCGACTTCCCGGTGCCGTTGCGGCCGATGACGCCGATCCGCTCTTTCCGTTCGACCTGCAGGCTCGCCCCGGCAAGCAGCGGCAGGTGGCCGTACGCGATCGACACCCCATCGAGGACGACGAGAGGCATCTCAGAACGGTACCACGGGGTGCGGAGAGGGCGAATACCGAAGAGCGCTGCAGGGGCGGCCCTCGTGACCGCCCCCGCATCGACGATTTCTACTTCGCCGGGCGCACCTCGATCTGCATGAAGCTGCCCAGCGAGCTGACTCCCAGGATGCGGATCTGCGTGCCCGTGTTCGGGTTGATCACGCTGCCCTGCGGATTCGCCGGGTCGTAGTACGTGGTGCGATCGTCGAAGACCGGCACCGCTGGCAGGGCGGGCACGGGCGACAGCACGCTGTTCTGGTGGATGTCGGGGATCCCGTCGGTGGGCTCGAGGGTGAACGTGGAGTCGTAGCTCTGGACCCGGTTCCGCCAGATGGCGCCATCGACCCGGCGCTGCGCCGCGTAGTGTGCGTCGATCGGCAGCAGCAGACCGCGGCCGGGGTGCGTGCGCGTGTTGTTGTTCGTCTGCGAGGTGTCCCAGTAGTTGATCAGCAGTCCGTCCTGGTAGCGGAAGTGGTCCACGAAGTTCCCCAGTGCCGGCGAATCCAGGTATCCGAAGTGGTAGGGGCCCACCGCGAGCGTCGAGTCGTACCCCTTGTACTGCCGGAACTCGGCGACGTAGTAGTGATTGGCCAGTGACCTCTCCACGCCCGTGGTGACGTGGAAGCCGGGTGTCGGCTGGTACGTCCAGCCCGCGTCCGCCTCGGCCCCGTCTACCGGGAAGTCAGCGACGGCCAGGTCGTCCACCTGGAACCCGAACCCGCCGGTGTTCGGGTCAGTCCAGTAGCGGAAGCCGAGCAGCACGTCCCCGGCCGGCAGGGTGGCGGTCAGGTCCACCCAGCCGTTCGAAACGCCCGTGATCCCGTCGCCGAAGTTCTGCCCGTTCGGGTTCGTCGTGCTCGACAGGTTCGTCTGGACCGAGTTCCACGTCGCACCGCCGTCGACGGAGTAGACGAGGTAGGCGTAGTCCCAGTCGAGCTCGATGTTGTACCGCACCTTTGCTGCCAGCGTGGCCCCGGCGCCCAGCGTGAACGACCGGTACATCAGGCGATCCAGGTTGTGCCCCGAGCCGCTGTAGTAGTACTGGGTGCCGGCGTACGGCGCACCCACGTTCGTCACCACCTCCTTCGGCGGCAGGATCACGAAGAGCCCCTGCGCCTGCTTGGTGTTGAACTCCATCGGCCCAAGCCTGTGAACGCTCTTCTCGCCGGCGCGGGCCACCTCGTAGTTCAGCCACCCGAGCTGGAACTTCTCCCACGCTCCCATGTGGCTCCCCTTGTTCCCAATCGTGTCCTTCCCGTCGTCCATCCAGGACCCCGACGACATCAGCGTCCAGAAGCCCGTGCCGTTCTCCCCGCCGGACGTGTCGTAGAGATCCGGGAGCCCCAGGTCGTGCCCGAACTCGTGGGTGAACACCCCCACGCCGCCGTTCTCCGGCTGGATGGTGTACTTGCCCACCCAGTAGTCGCTCTCCCCGATCCGGATGCCGCCGTACTTGTTGAACGACGGCCCGTGCCGATGCCCTGGAAGTAGGCGTACCAGCTGTGGCTCCAGATGGCTTCGGCGCCCAACGCTCCACCGCCCGCCTCCTCGCCCTCGCCGGCGTGCACCGACTGGAACGTATCGATGTAGCCGTCCGGCTCGTCGAAGTTGCCGTCGCCGTCATAGTCGTAGCGGTCCCACACGTCGAACCGGCTCAGGTAGTCGTTGATCTCCGCGACCGTCCTGCCCGCGGCAATCTGCGCCGCGTACCAGGCGTTCACGGTGTCGCGGAGGAACAGCCAGACATTGGAGTCGGGGTTGTCGTCGTAGACGGCGTGATTGCCGACCCTCACCCAGTCGGTCACGTCGCCGTAGACGGCGTAGCGCCCGGACGACTGCTCGATGTAGAAGTTGCGCATCGAGTTGGCGCCGGGACTGTCGTTGAACAGCAGGTCCAGGAAATAGTCGCGGCTGAAGTCAGGCTGCCAGATTGTCGTGTTGTTCACGGTGCGGTCAGGCTGCGCGATGTTGTTGTGGGCGAAGTCCTCGAACTCGCCGAGCACCGTCCATATCGCGCCCTCCCCTTCCCGCGCCAGTTCGACGTACTGGCCTCGCGCCACCTGGAACGTCCGGCCCCGGGCCTTGCCGTGGATCTTGGCCTCCAGAGCCCTTGCCTTCAGCTCGAGCTTCCGGGTCGTCAAGGGGTCTGGGTGGTTGTCGCTGCGCCCGATGCGGGCGGGCTCGTCGCCGCGCGCGGGTGGCTGGGCCGGGGCGCTGTTCGCCACCCCGACGAAAGTGATTGCTGCCGCTATCCACAGCTGTCGACAGGGCCTCATCGTCCGCCTCCTGCTTCATCGCACTGAGTTATTGGGTCGAACGTTTCACACCGACGCCTGGACCGACGACTACGAGAACGAATGCAATCGCGACGGAAACAGGAGCGAGGCCCCGGGGGGCCGCGAGGATTACCAACGTCCGTGCCAAGGACGCGGGCATGGAAGAGCTGCGTGGTCTAACAGGCGATCGGAGAGGGTGTTGGCGCGACCCGCCGGCGTGAGTGGCGTGAAAGGGCGTGTAGCCGTTATGGACAGTGACGCCCTTGCCTGACACCGTGTTCTCGTCAGGATCCTCACGTGATGTCTCGTGGAATGCGAACGCCGATTGAGGCCCGCGAGCAATGGCCGCGCGGCGAGCCCCTCTCAGGCGTCGAGCGCGTTCGGCAACCCGGCGCGGACTGTATACTCTCCGAGCCGGAGGGCCGGCCTCCTGGACGCACGGAGGATCTGCCATGACCCGCATCGACCGCCTTCGGGCTCCCCTGCTTCTGATTCTCGCCGGCGTGACGGCCGCGGCCGGCCTCGTCGCGGCGCCGGACCCCGCCGGGCCGCGCGCCGTAGCCTTTCCTCCGCGCCAGGCTGCCGCCGCCCGGCACGAGGCCCGGCCGGCCATGGGGCCCGACACCATCCTTTACGGGGTGGCGTACTACCACGAGTACATGCCGTCCGAGCGGCTCGAAAAGGACATCGAGCTGATGAAGCGGGCGGGCATCACGGTGGTGCGCGTGGGCGAGTCGACCTGGACCAGCTGGGAGCCGCGCGAGGGCGAGTTCGAGTTCGCGTGGATGGACCGGGTCGTCAACGCGATGCACGAGGCCGGCATCCAGGTGGTGATGGGGACGCCCACCTACTCGATCCCGCCGTGGCTCTACGCGAAGCACCCCGAGATCATGGTCGTGCCGCTCGGGCAGGTGCGCGGGCCGCAGCAGTTCTACGGGCCCCGGCAGAACATGGACATCACGCACCCGGTTTACCGCCAGTACGCCGAGCGCGTGATTCGGAAGATCGCCGAGCGGTACGCGAAGCACCCCGGGGTCGTCGGCTGGCAGATCGACAACGAGACCACGGCGTACGGCACCGCCGGGCCGAACGTGCAGGCCGGGTTCAAGGAGTGGCTGAAGCGCAAGTTCGGCACGGTCGACGCGCTCAACAAGGCCTGGGGGCTGGTCTACTGGGGACAGCTGCTCTCGAGCTGGGACGACCTGCCGCCGCGCGACGGGATCCTCAACCCCGGCTGGAAGCTGGAGTGGGAACGCTACCAGCGCTCGCTCGTGACCGACTTCCTCGGCTGGCAGGCGGCGCTGGTGCGCGAGTACGCGCCGGCGCGCCAGTGGGTGATGCAGGACTTCCACGGCGGCGCGCGGACCGCGGTCGATTCCTGGGCCATCTCGAAGTTCCTCGACGTCGCCGGGATGAACCCGTACCACGAGACGCAGGACGCGCTCGACGGCTGGTGGATTGCCTTCAGCGGCGACTTCACCCGGTCGATGAAGCGCGCGCCGTTCCTGGTCACCGAGACGAACGCGCAGACGATTGGCTGGGACGCCAAGGGACAGTTCCCGCCCTACGACGGGCAGCTGCGCCTCCAGGCGTGGGCGCACGTGGCGGGCGGCGCCCACATGGTCGAGTACTGGCACTGGCACTCCCTGCACTACGGTCAGGAGACGTACTGGAAGGGGCTGCTCGGCCACGACCTCGAGCCGAACCGGGTGTACGAGGAGGCGACGCGCATCGGCGCCGAGTTCAAGCGGCTGGGCCCGCGCCTCGCGGGGCTCATGCCGCGCAACCGGGTGGCGATCCTGCACAGCGCCGATTCGCACTTCGGCCTGCAGTTCATGCCGATTGCCGACCGCGTGTCGTACCTGACGATCGAGGACCAGCTGCACAAGGCGCTGTACCGGCTGAACGTCGGCGCCGACTTCGTCTTCGCCGAGGAGGCCGATTTCGCCGGCTACGACGTCCTCGTGGTGCCGCCGCTCTACGTCGCCAGCGACGCGCTGCTCGAGCGGATCGCCGCTTTCGCCCGAAGCGGCGGCCACGTGCTGCTGACGCTCAAGAGCGGCTTCACCAACGAGTTCGACACCGTGCGCGCCACGCGCGCGCCCGGGCCGCTGCGCGAGGCCTGCGGCCTGTCGTACCAGGAGTTCTCCAGCCTCAGGGAGCCCCTGCGGCTCAAGGGCGACCCCTTCGGCGTCGGCGACGAGCAGAACAAGGCCTCGACCTGGATCGACATGCTGCTCCCGGAGGCCGCAAAGCCGCTGGCCTTCTACGATCACCCGTTCTTCGGCCGGTTCCCCGCCATCACGCGCAACGCGTTCGGCAACGGGACCGTGACCTACGAGGGAACGGTGCTCACCGACGCGCTCCAGTCGAAGGTGGTGGCGTCGGTGTTGAAGGGGGCCGGGATCGAGCCGCCGGCGGGGCTGCCGCCGCGCGTCAGGCTGCGCGAGGCGGTGGCGCGTGACGGCCGGACGCTGCGCTTCTACCTCAACTTCTCGGGCGAGCCGCAGTCCTTCCAGTACGCGCATCCGGCTGGGACCGAGCTGATCTCGGGGCGTGCAGTGGCGCCGGGCGAGCGCATTACACTGGGAGCATGGGATCTCGCCCTCATCGAACAGTAGGTGGCGTGGGGCGCGCCCCCAGCGCTGCCCGCGCGCGCCGGCTCGGCTCGCTCGCCGTTGCCGCGTTCCTCGCCGCCTGGACGGGCGGCTGCGCTTCGGCGCCGCCCGAGGTGCGCACGCCCTCGGCACCCAGCCCGCTTCGCGTCACGCTGCCGGCCGCGGAAGGCTCGGTGCGGTTCGCCGTCATCGGCGACGGCGGCACCGGGAAGCGACACCAGGTCGAGGTGGCCGGCCGGCGGCATCGCCTGGCTCGGCGGGCCCCGCAGGTGGCGGCCGGGGGGGCCGTCCGGATGGTCCTCCGGCCGGAGCGCATCGCCCTGGTCCCGCCCGCCGCGGAC